>NZ_JBFAQR010000007.1:0-201000 GCF_040678815.1 Kitasatospora sp. NPDC049285
GCCCCGGACCCCTGGGGCGACACCCGCCGACCGTCCGCCCTGGGTCAGCCGATCAGCAGCTGCTGCCCGGGTGCCGCGGTGCACGGCTGCTGGACCAGCGCTGCGCCGTCCGCGGTGGAGCCGCCCGCGATGTCCAGGCACTTGCCGCTGTGCCGGGCCAGCAGGGTGACGTACCCGCTGCCGTTGTCACGGACCGAGAACTCCTGGTTCGGCCCGCCGTTGCAGGTGAACTGCACCACCGGTGCGCCGTCCGCCGTGGACAGGCCCGCCACGTCCAGGCACTGCCCGGTGGAGCGCGCCACCACCGTGACGTGGCCGGGGCTGCTCGGGCGCAGCGACCACTGCTGGTCGGCGGCGTTGGCGCAGGTGTGCTGGATGACCGCGGTGCCCGGGGCGGTGGCGGCGCCCGCCACGTCGACGCAGCGGCCGCTGAGCCTGACCTTCAGGGACTTGTAGGCGTCGGCCGCGGCGCTGCGCGGCGCCCAGGACTGGTTGGCACCCGTGGTGGCCTGCCAGACGCCGACCGGTGCGCCGTCGGCGGTGGACTCGCCGGTGACGTCGAGGAGCAGACCGCTGGCCTTGTTGATCAGGGTGTCGTGGCCGTCGCCGGTGGTGGAGAGCAGCCACTGCTGCTGGGTGGAGGTGCCGGCGGTGGCGAAGCCGAGGGTTCCGGCGGAGACCGACAGCGCCTTGCCGGTCCTGGCGTTGGTGATCCGGTACGCGGCGGTGGAGTCGTAGCCGCCGGCCAGCTTGGTGAAGGTCCACTGCTGGGTGGTGTCGGCGGGGTTGACGGTGCGCTGGACGGGGCCGGTGCTGCCGGCGGTGAGCGCCAGGCCGCTGCGGTCGTTGACCAGGCGGCGGACCTGGCCGGTGGGGGCGGTGGCGGCGGCCGGGGCGACGCCGTTGGCGCCGGGCAGCACGAAGGTGGTCACCGAGCCGGGGCCGACGGTGGCGGTGAGGGTCTTGGCGGCGGTGGCGCTCAGGTCGGCCTCGCGCTGCAGGTTCTTGCCGGCGTCGGTGGTGTAGCGCTGCACCGGCACGGCCTGGTCGACGGTGGCGAAGCCCGCCAGGTCGAGGGTGACGGTCTGCGCCGCGCCGGTCGAGTTGGTGTACACCGCGACCGCGCCGGTGCCGCCGGGCCGCAGCGCCGCCAGGGTGTCGGTGGAGTCGGTGCCGATCACCCGGGCGCCGGGGCGCACGAAGCGGCTGTAGTTGGCCATCGCCCAGTACTTCTTGTTGGTGCGGATCGGCTCGTTCGCCGGGTCGGCGGAGTTCAGGTCGACCTGGATCAGGCCCCAGTTGGAGTCCTCGTGGCCGGGCGTCATGTTGGTGTAGTCCTCGACGGCCTGCCACATCACCCAGGCGCCGGGCTCCAGCTCCCGTACGTCGTCGGTGATCCGGTGCGCGAAGTCGAGGGCCGGCGCCATGTCGGTGAAGCTCTGCGGCACCGAGCCGCCCAGGTCGACCTCGGACATCCACAGCGGCAGTCCGGCGCCCTTGGCGCTGTCCCGGACCCCGCCGCGCCCGCTGGTGCCGTAGGTGTGCGTGTCGAGCCTGCCGACGGCGGCGCGGGCCGCCGCCGGGTAGGCGTTCCAGTCGGTGCGGAACAGGTCGGGGTTGGTCTCGTCCATCGCCGCGATCGGGGTGTGCAGGCCGGCCCCGTCCAGGGCGGTGCGGACGGCGGTGGCCAGGTGCGCCTGCGAGGCCTGGTCCCAGTGCGAGCCCTCCTGCGGGCCGCCGGCGTGCCAGTACGAGGTGCCGGGTTCGTTCATCGGCGACAGCGAGCCGAAGGTGACGCCGCCGGCGGCCTGCGCGCGCTGCACGGATCCGGCGAGGTAGGCGGCGAAGCGGTCGTACTGGTCGGCGCGCAGGTTGTCCTTCGAGCCGTCGGCGGCGCCGGAGACCAGGCCGCTGTTGGTCATGAAGTACGGGGCGGAGTTGGAGAACGCCTCGAAGGTGTCCGCGCCGCGGCTCTTCGCGGCGGCGAGCCACCAGCGCTGGTTGGCGTCGGCCTGCGGGTTCCAGTGGTCGGGGTTGTTCGGGTCCCACCAGTTCGGCTGCTCGGTCCAGCCGGTCGGGTTCCCGCCGGGCGGGCCGTACGCGGCGGGGCGGTTCCAGTAGCCGGGCACGGCCGCGCCGGGGCGCAGGTACGGCGCGGTCTCCGGGCTGTCGCCGCCGCCGATGTTGTAGCGGGCGACGGTGAAGCCCAGCCCGTCCGGCCCGTACAGGGCGTCGGCGAGCTTGGTGCGCTCGGCGTCCGGCCAGCCGCCGGTGACGTTGGCGAACCAGGCCAGTGCGGTGCCCCAGCCCTGGAACGGCTGCTGCTGGTAGGACGGGTCGAGCCGGACGGTGACGTGCGCGGCGGCCTCCTCGGCCGCGGCGGGCGGGGCGGCCAGCAGGCCGGTGGCCAGTGCGGCGACCGCGGCGAGTGCGGTGGCCGGGCCGGTGCGGCGGCGGCGCGGGACGGGCAGGGGCATGGGTTCCTCCCGGGTGGCAGGCGGGGCGCGGACATGCGAACGGCACGCCCCTCGCCTGGCGAGGAGAGGGGCGTGCCGTGGTCGGGGGTGTGGCGGGGGTGGTGACGGGGCGTCAGCGGCTCACAGGGCGGCCGCGCCGCGCCGCCACTGCTGGTTGGCGCCGGAGTTGCAGGTCCACTGCTCCAGCCCGGTGCCGTCGGCGGTGGACTGGTTGATCACGTCCAGGCACTTGCCGGAGCGCCGGTCGACCAGCTTGACGTTGCCGCTCGCGTCGGCCTTCACGACCTGCCACTGCTGGGAGGTGGCGGTGGAGCAGGTGTTCTGCACCACAGGTGCGCCGTCCGCGGTCGAGTTGCCCGCGATGTCCAGGCACTTGCCGCTGTGCCGGGCCATCAGCTGGACGTAGCCGCCGCTCAGCGGCTTGAACCAGAAGTTCTGGTTCGCGCCGTTGCCGCAGGACCACTGGAGCAGCCCGGCGCCCGCCCCGAACGCGTAGTTGCCGACGTCGGCGCACTTGCCGCTCTGCTTCCCGGTGAGGGTCTCCCAGGTGGCGTTCATCGGGGTGACGGTGCCGGCCGCGGCGTCCACGGTGATCTGCGGGGAGTCGCCCATGGTCATGGTGGTGGCGGTGGGGAACTTCAGCGGCAGCCAGACGTACTGCGAGTCCTGGACGGTGCCGCCCATCGAGTTGCCCCAGCGGTCGCCCATGTACAGGTAGCTGGTGCCGGTGGTGCCCTGGACCGGCAGCACGTACGCGGTCTGGCTGCCGTAGGTGACGCCGTCGCCGATGTCCTGCAGGCCGCTCCAGGAGCCGGTGATGCTGCTCGCGGTGCCGTACTGCTGCTGGTTGGGGGACCAGCCGGTGGCCTGCGAGGTGAGCAGGAAGTAGACGCCGCCCCGCTTGAACAGGGCGGGCGCCTCGCGGGACTGGCCGTTCCACAGGCTCTGCACCTGGGCGTCGATGCCGGTGTAGTCGGCGGTCAGGCGGTAGACGTGCAGGTCCCGGTTCTCGTTGGCGGCGGAGACCATGTAGGCGGTGCCGTCGTCGTCGACGAAGGTGGTGATGTCGCGGGACATCTCGCCGAGCGGGCGGAAGCTGCCGCGCCAGCCGTAGTTGCCGTCCACGGTGGAGGAGACCGCGACCGCGGCCCGGGCCTCGCCGTAGTCGGCGCCGTTCTCCTTGTGCATCCACATCACGAACTGGCCGGTCGCCGCGTTGTAGATCACCTTGGGGCGCTCGATGTTGGCGGAGGCCAGCTCGGGGTCGGTGGCCTGGGTGAGCACGTGGTTGCGGAACTCCCAGGTCTTCAGGTCGGTGGAGCGGTAGGCGGAGACGTAGCGGAAGGTGTTGTCGGCGTTCCGGTCCTCGCCGAACCAGTAGTAGTACTGGCCGACCTTGATGACGCCGCCGCCGTGGGCGTGCACCACCGCGCCGGTGGTGTCGGTGAACTGGGTGCCGTTGACGATGGTCGCCGGGGCGGCGTGGGCCTCGGTGGCGCCGGTGGCGAGCGGGGCGCAGAGCGCCAGCAGGGTGCCGAGGAGCGCGACTCTGAAACGGTGCATGGGGGCTCGTACCTCTGCGGTGCGGGGGTGGGTGGGGGAGTGGCCGCCGTCTGCTCCAGCGCGTTCCGTTCGCTGATGTTGACGCAAACAAGTGGTTGTCCGAGAGTTTCCGAGCGATGTTCGGTTGTGTCAATGGTTTCCGCCAGGTAACCAGAATTTCGCTCAGTGGTGTTGAATCATGTTGGATTCGCGGGACGGGAGTGGCGCGGGGTGCGCTCGGGGCGGCTCGGGGCCGCCCTATCCTGTTGGTTCGTGAGCAAGAACCCAGAGGTGGGAGACAGACCCGTGGCGGACCCCGCACTGCTCGGCCCCCAGCGCCGGACGCTGATCCTCGACCTGGTGCGCCGGACCGGCGCCGTCCGGGTGGCGGAACTGGTGGAGCAGTTCGGCGTCTCCGACATGACGATCCGCCGGGACCTGGACGAGCTGGCCCGGGCCGGCGAGGTGGAGAAGATCTACGGCGGTGCGGTGGCCGCCGGCGCCCGGGCCGAGGAGCCCGGCTTCGAGGCCAAGGCGCAGCGCGCCTCCGGCGCCAAGGCGGCGCTGGCGGCCGCCGCGGCGGCCCTGGTGGAGCCCGGCAGCGTGGTGGCGATCTCCGCCGGTTCGACCGCGTACGCGGTGGCCGGACGGCTGCTGGAGGTGCGCGGGCTGACCGTGGTCACCAACTCGCTGCCGGTCGCCGAACTGCTGCGCGAGCACGAGGCCCGCAACCCCGGCACCGGACCGGCCCTGCTGCTGACCGGCGGCACCCCGACCCCGTCCGCTGCGCTGGTCGGCCCGCTGGCCGACCAGGCGATCCGCTCGCTGTACGTGGACGTGCTGGTGATCGGCGCGCACGGGGTCTCCGAGCGGACCGGGCTGACCACACCCAACCTGGCCGAGGCGCAGACCAACCGGGCGCTGATCGCCGCGGCGGGACGGGTGGTGGCGGTGGCCGACCACAGCAAGTGGGGCGTGGTGGGCCTGAGCGCCTTCGCGGCGCTGAACGAGGTGGACTGCTTCGTCACCGACAGCGGCCTGGACGAGCCGGCCCGCGCCGTGCTCGGTGAGCAGGTGGGCCGGCTGATCGTGGCGGACGCGCCCTGACCCGCCGCCGTCCGGCTCCGGGGGCTCAGCGCGCCGCGGCGAAGGCGGCGGGCCGCACGCGGCGGGAGTCGGCGGACGGGCCCAGCGGGTGCGGCAGTTGGTGGACCCGGCAGCCCAGCTCCTCGAACCGGCGGACGGTGGCGTCCGCGGCCTCGTCGTCCAGCGAGAAGACGAACGGCCCGGGGATCACCACGGCGGAGACCCGTCCTTCCTCGACCGCCTCGAGCAGCGCCTCCAGCGACGTCAGCGGTTCGCGGGAGCGGCGGCCGTTGTCCATGAAGACGGTGGCCTCGCCGAGGCCGGCGGTCAGCGCGTAGCGGCTCAGCACGTCCCAGAAGTCCAGCAGGTAGCCCGCGTCGTAAGGGTAGCAGCGCAGGTAGATGGCGGTGGGGCGGCTTGCCACCGGGCGGGTCCTCGTGTTCATGGCGCTCTCGCCTCCGGGTGGTGCGGGTGGGGCTCGTGCTTCCAGCCAAGGCCGCGAAGGGCGCCGGATCCAGGGCCGGCGGTGCCCAGTTCCGAGCGGGGGCGGCCGGGACATGGGTAGTCGCGGGCCGGTACCTGGGTAGTCGCCGACGCCCCCGGCGATGTGCGGTGGTGTTCGGTCGTGGTGCACATCGGCCGGGCCCACCGGTCTGTCGCCGATCGGCCGGGCCCACCGGTCTGTCGCCGGTCCGCGCCGGGCGGGGGGGCAGTAGCGTGAAGGTACCTTCCAGGCGGGTCAGGAGCGGCAGATGGCAGGCACCGGACGGCACCCCGGCCGGGCGGCGGACCGGCACGGCTTCGCGTTCGTCGGACGCGACGGCGAACTGCGGGAGCTGGTCGCCCTGTTGTCGGCCCGCCCGGCCATCGCCCTGATCCAGGGCGAGGCTGGCGTCGGCAAGACCCGGCTGGCCGCCGAGGCCGCCGAGGCGCTGCGCGCACAGGGCGTCGGCACGGTCACCGGCCGCTGCCACCCGCTGCGCGAACCCCTCGCCTTCGGCCCGGTGATCGACGCGCTCGACACGCTCGGCCCGCTGCTGCCCCCGGATGCCCGGCTCCCCGCCGCCACCGGCGCCCTCGCCCCGCTGCTGCCCGCCCTCGCCGACCGGCTGCCCCCGCCGCCCGAGGCACCCGCCGGCCCCGGCGAACAGCGCCAGGCCGTGCTCCACGCCACCCGCGCCCTGCTCGCCGCGGCCGCCCCCGTCGTGCTGGTCGTCGAGGACGTGCACTGGGCCGACGACGCCACCCGGGAACTCCTCCTGCTGCTGGCCGGCAGCCTGCCCGACGACGTCGGCCTGGTCCTCACCTTCCGCGGTGAGGAGCAGCAGGGCCCGCTGCTCGGGCGGGAGTTCCGCCGCCCCGCCGGCACCGGCCTGCGCGAACCCGTGCTGCACCGGCTGGACGCCCCGGCGCTCGCAGCGCTGGCCGGCTCCGCCCTCGGCGCGGCCCCCGACCGCCAGGTCACCGACGCCCTGTACGAACGCAGCCACGGACTGCCGCTGATCGCCGTGGAGGACCTGATCACCCTCAGTGGTCAGACCGGCGCCGCCCGCAGCCCCGACCTGCTCGGCGTCCCGCGCAGCCTGCGCGAGGTGCTCGCCGCCCGGATCGAACGGCTCACCCCGGACGCCGTCGCCCTGGTGAACGCCGCCGCGGTCCTCGCCCTCCCCGGCCCGGAGGCGCTGCTCGCCGACGCCGCCGGCCTGTCCGCCGACGCCGGCACCGACGCGCTGACCGACGCCCTCGACCGCTCCGTCCTGGTCGAACAGGGCCCGGACAGCTACGGCTTCTCGCACGCCCTGGCCCGCCGCGCCGTCTACGACGCGCTGCCCGGCCCGGTCCGCACCCGGCTGCACCGTCGCGTCCTGCACCTGCTCACCGCGCAGCAGCCGCCACCGCTGGTGCAGATCGCCCACCACACCCGGGCCCTCGGCGACACCGCGCAGTGGCTGGTGCACGCCCGCGCCGCCGCCGACCAGGCGATGGCCGTCGGCGACCTCGGCACCGCCGCCCTGATGCTCCGTCAACTCATCGACCACCCAGGCCTGCCGGCCGAGGACCTCGGCGTCGCCGCCCGCTCGCTCGCCGAGGCCGTCGCCTACACCGCCGAGGGCACCGACACCACCGTCGACGCGCTGCGCCGCATCGTCGACACCCCCGGTCTGGCCCCCGCCGACCGCGGCGAGATCCGCGCCCGGATCGGCAACATCCTGCGCACCCGGCTCGGCGGCTCCCACGGACTGGCCGAACTCGAGCAGTCCGCAGCCGAGTTGGAGGCCGACAACCCGGTCCACGCGGCCAAGACCTTCGCCGTCCTCGCCGCCATGGACTCCGGCGACGCCACCGCCGCCGAACGCCGGGCCTGGATGGACCACGCCCTCGCCATCCTGGACCGGGTGGACGACCCCGAGGCCGCTGCGGTGGTCGGGATCAACCGCATGGTCCTCGTTCCCGACTGCGCCGACCCCGGCATCCCCGCCCTGGTCGCCGCCCTGCCCCGGCACACCGACAGCCCGAAGCTGAAGTTCTGCACCGTCGTCGGCCTGTCCAACGCCGCCGAGACCGCCTTCCTCACCGGTCAGGACCGCCGCACCGGCCCCTGGGCCGCGGAGGCCGCCGCCCTCGCCGAACGCGACGGCCTCAGCCTGATGATGATGTACGTCCGCAGCTACCCGCTGCTCCTCGACTGGGCGGGCGGCCACTGGCAGCGATGGGACGCCGGACTCGCCGACTACCGCGCCGGGTTCCCGGACAGCCCGCTCGCGGACGGCGGACTGCTCGCCGCCGCCCAGGCCGGCATCGACGCCGCCCGCGGCCACACCGCCCGCGCCGTCGAGCGCCACCGGCAGTGCCTGGACACCGACCCCACCGACCTGCTCACCCTGCCGCACGCCGCCGGCCTCGCCCGCCTCCAACTCGCCCAGGGCGAGCCGGAGGAGGCCTGGCGCACGCTCACCCCCGCGGTCCGGCTGCTGCGCCGCCGCGAAGCCTGGCCGTTCGCCAACGACCTGCTGCCCACGGCCGTCGAGACCGCCCTGCTGCGCGGCGACCGGGTCACCGCCGCCGCCCTCGCCGCGGAGCACGCCGCCGGGATCGCCGGCCTGGACTGCCCCGGCGCGGTCGCCGAACAGCACCTGGCTGCCGGCCTGCTCGCCGAACAGGCGGCCGACGCCGCGACCGCCTTCGACCGGGCCCGGGACGCCTGGCAGGCCGTCGGCCGTCCCTACCCCGCGGCGCTCGCCGGCGAACGCGCCGCGCTGGCCCGGCCCGCCGACGAGGCGGCCGCCGGGCTCACCGCCGCCATCGAGGTCCTCGACCGGCTCGGCGCGGTCAGCGACGCCTCCCGCTGCCGCCGCCACCTGCGCACCCACGAGTCCGCCGCCGTCCCCCGCGCGCCCCGCGACCCCGCCGACACCCTCTCGCCGCGCGAACGCCAGGTGGCCGGACTGCTCGCCGAGGGCGCCAGCAACAAGGAGATCGCCGCCGCGCTCTACCTCTCCGAGCGGACCGCCGAACACCACGTCGCCGCAGTGCTGCGCAAGCTCGGCACCACCCGCAAGTCCCTTCGTGACAAAGCGAGTTGACCGCACGCCCGGCGGGTATCGACCCGAAGGGGGCGGGGCCGGGCCGAGGGGGAACCGTGCTGCGGAGGATCGTGTGCGTGCTGGGCGCGCTGGTGGCGGCGGGCCTCTCCGCCTTCCTGATGGTGCTGGTGGTGAAGTACGGCCAGGTCTGGGCCTACTTCCTGATCATCCTGGTCGCGCCGTGGTCGGTCTTCCTGCTCCTCCTGGGCTTCATGGACGACGACGGCGACGCGGGCAACGACATCCCGGGCGGCGACGGGGGCGTCGGGCTCGGCCTGTGACGGACCGTCAGTGCTGTGAGCGCGGGTCACAGGACGAACGCCTGCCCGGCCGCCGTCCGGTCCGCCGGTCGGAGGGTGGGTCAGCCCGGGTACTTGGTGCCGCCGTTGAAGTCGGCGGTGAAGGTGGTCTCGATGCCGGTGAGGACGCCGGGGTCGGTGACGATCAGGCCGAGTTCGCGGTTGTGGTTGAGGGAGTTGTCGGAGAAGTTCTCCGAGCCGGCGAAGACCTTGGCGGTGGCGGTGCCGTAGTCGGCGACGATGGTCTTGGCGTGGACGTAGAGGCCGGTGGTGCCGTTGTAGGTGACGACCTTGCCGCCCGCGCCGACCACGGCGGAGAAGGAGCTGCCGTAGCTGGAGGGGTTCATGCCGACCACGCGGACGGCGACGCCGCGCCTCGCCGCGGCGACGACCGCGTTGACCAGCGCGGTGTCGCCGAACTCCAACTGCTCGACGTCGAGCGAGTGCTGGGCGCCGTTGATCAGGGCGAGCAGGCGGGTCTGCGAGTCGGTGGGGGACCAGACCAGGTTGTCGCCGTCCGGCGGGGTGATCGAGGTCTTGGCGTAGTCGGCGTTGAAGACCTGCTCGATCGCGGCCACGTCGGCGGCGTCCGCGTCGAAGACGCCGAAGTCGCGGTCGTTGGCGTAGTAGGTGGAGTCGAGGTTGCCGGTCATCACCAGGGACTTGGCGCCGTCCACGGTGATCGTCTTCTGGTGGGTGTAGACGAACGACGAGGAGGAGTACACCACGCCCGCGCCGCCCGAGCGGAGGGCGTTGAAGGCGGAGGAGTTCACCGAGGTGTGCGCGCCGTCCAGGATCACCCGGACCTTGACGCCGGCCTTCTGACGGTTCACCAGCGCGGTGACCGCGGTGGTGTCCCGCAGCTCGTACATGGTGACGTCGACGCTGCGGGTGGCGGTGTTGATGAAGTCGTAGACGGCGGTGTGGCTCTGGTCCGGGAAGACCAGCAGCGCGTAGGCGCCCGCGGCGTGGGCCGGGACGGCGGTCAGCGCGGTCGCGGCGGCGGTGGCCGTGGCGGTGAGCAGGAGGGCGGCACGGCGCGCGAGGGTGCTGGGCATCGGGGATTCTCCCTGCGGTGACGTGGTGCACGGCACCGGCTCCCGGACGGGGGAGCCGGCCTGGGCGGAGCAGCTGAGCACGGTGCGAAGGAGCCCTGGGAGTGTGGCAGTGCCATGGTTTACGCGCATAGACGCCGGAGATGGCGCGTACATGAACCGAAGGCGGTGAACGGGCGCACCCACCCGACGCCCGCTCAAGTAGGCTGGCCGCCGCCGGAGCGAGGGGCGGCGTCGACGGCGCGCCCCCGCAGCGCCACGGGGACCGGCGAACGGGGACGACGAAGAGGAACAGTGCACGTGGACACCGGCGCACTCACCGGTCTGCGGACTGCCGGGGACCTCCCGGACGCCGACGCCCCGTCAGCCGCGGGCTGGCGGTACGTGGTCGACCAGGGCTACGACCCGGCGGGCCGGGTGCCCGGCCACGCCGTCCAGGGCGGCTGGCCGCCCGGACCGGACGCCCCCTACCGGCCCAACCCCGGCCACGGCCGGCCGCCGAGGGCCTCCGCCGCGACGGCCTCCGCGGCCGTCACCCCCGCCCCGCTGCCGCCGCTCGGCGCCGGCCGCCGCCCCGCCGCCCGGGCCCTGCTGTCCTGGCTGGACGACGAACGCGCGCCCCGGCTGTGCCGGGTGACGGGCTCCTCCGGCAGCGGCCGTACCCACCTGCTGACCTGGCTCGCCGCCGCCTGCCCGCCGGACCACCCGCGGCCCGGCCGCCGGGTGCACGCCCTGCTGGACGCCGAGGGCCTGACGGTCCGTTCGGCCACCGCCCGGCTCGCCGACCTGCTCGGCGTCTTCGCCCGCGAACCGGCCGACCTGCTCACCGCCCTGCAGGACGGCCAGCCCCGGGTGGTGGTGGTCACCGACCTCGACCGGGCCGGCAACGCCCAACTGCCCGGCACGGCCGCGCGGATCGCCCGCGAGCTGCTCGCCCCGCTGCTCGCCCTGCCCTGGCTGCTCCTGCTGGTCGACACCGCCCACGAACCCGCCGCCCGCGCGCTCACCACGGCCGCCCCGGCCGGCGCGGTGCTCGACCTGGACGAGCCGCAGTGGACCGACCCCGGCCAGTTCGCCGCCTGGTGCGCCCAGCTGGCGGGCCGTCAGGTCGACCCGGCCGCCGTCCACCCCAGCCCCGGCCTGGCGCTGCTCGCCGCCCGCATCCCCCCGACCGTCCCGCTGCCCCGGCTGCCCGCCGGGACCCCCGTCGGCGAACGGGCCGGCGCCCTGGCCGCCACCTGGTGGGCCGCCGTGCCGCCCGCCGAACGCGCCGCCCTGCAGGCGCTGCACGCCGCCGAGGCGCCCGTCAGCACCGAGCTGTGGGCCACGCTGCCCGGGGCGGGCGGCCCGGCCGCCGTACACGCCGCCGCCGAGCTGCTGCCGCCGCCCGCCGTGGTGGGTCGCCGGCGGCTGCGCCCGGAGGTACTCGCCCGGCAGGTCGCCGCCGACACGCCGCCGGTCGACCACCCGGGGCTGATGTGGGAGATCGCGGGCGGCATACCCTCCGGCCCCGGCGGCCGACCCGATCTCGCCGCGGCCGACCCGGAGCGGCTCGCGCTGCTCGTCCAGCACGCGGCCGCCGCCGACCCGGCCTCCCCGCTGCTGGACGACCCCGACGTCCTGCTGCACGCCGAACCGGCCGCCGTCACCGCGGCCTTCGAGCGCGCCCACGCGGCCGGCGCCCCGGTCACCGCGCTCGCCGCGGCCTGGCAGCTCGCCGCCCCCGACCGCACCGCCCTCGCCCACCCCGCCGAACGGGCCGGCGCGCTGCACGCCTGGCTGGTCGGCCGCGAACCCGCGGCCGCCGCGCACTGCGCCGCCGTCGCCGGACCGTACTGGCGCACCCACTGGAGCCGCCCCGCCGCCGGACCCGCGCTGATCGCGCTCGGCCGCGGCCCGCTCACCGGACAGCTGCTGCTCGCCGCCGACGGACGGCTCGGCCTGCTCGACCCGGCGACCGGTCAGGAAAGGGCCGTGCCACTGCCGCTGACGGACCGTTCGGCCGTCGCGCTGGCCTGCGCGGGCGACGGCGGCGCACTGCACCTCTCACCGGCCGGACCGGTCTCCGTGCTGCCGCTCGGCGGACCGATCGGCGCGCCCTCCTCCGCCGCCGTCGCCCTCCCGCCGGTCACCGCGCTCGCCACCCTCGACGACGCGCTCGCCCACGGCACGGCCGACGGCCGCACCGGCTGCCGCCTGCTCGCCGAGGACACCGCCCACGAACCCGAACAGCCGCTGCACGACGGGCCGGTCACGGCGATCGCCCTGGCCGAGGTCGACGGCGGCACCCTGGTGGTCAGCGGCGGCGCGGAAGGCCGCGTGCACTCCTGGATGCCGGCGCGCGCCCCGCTGCCCGAGCCGATCGACGCCCGCCCGTACTCCGTCACCGCCCTCGCCGTCTCCGCCACCCCCGCCGGCCTGCTGCTCGCCGCCGCCTGGTCGGACGGCCTGCTGCGCCTGCGCCGCTGGGGCGCCGCCGCCACCGCACTCGACCTCCGCCTCGGCAACCCCGCCACCGCGCTCGCCGTCACCCCCGACGGCCTGGTGCTCGCGGCCCTCCCGGAGGCCCTGCTCGCCCTCACCTTGGAGTAGCCCGGCACACCGGTTCCGACGTCGTTCGGCGGTAGCGCCGGCCATGGCGCGTTGAAAGTCGCCCCCGGACCCGCCACCTTCAACAAACATCGAGGAATCTCACCATTTCCGGTGCCATATCGATCGAGTTTGATCACCGGGAGGACATCGGGCGTCAATGGGGCCGCCGGTTCTATCCCTCCACGTTGACGAAACTGACTGGAAATGAGGAACCGATGCCTGAGTACCGTGGCGGGGTCGATCTTGTGGAGATGGAGTGCGCGGCCCTCGCCGGGCTGCCCGCGGCCGAGCGGCTGACCGAACTCGAACGCCTCTGCCGGCGCACCGAGAAGATTCTCGGCCGGGCCGTCCTGGACACCGCCTCCGAGGTCTACGAGCAGGGCGACGACGCGGCCCTGCGCCGCTCGCCCTACGCCTACGGCTACCTGCGGCGCACCCTCGGCTTCCGCGGCGATCACCGGACGGACGGCTGACCGGTGTACACCTACCTGTGCCGGACCCGCTGGGGCGACATGGACGCCTTCGGGCACGTCAACAACCTGAAGGTGCTGCAGTACGTGCAGGAGGCGGTCTACTGCCTGCTGTACGACGACACCGGGGGCCAGGACCTGTTCGAGGACGGCTTCATGATCGCCCGTCATGAGATCGACTACCGGGCGCCGCTGTACCACTGCCCCACCCCGCTGCCCGTGCAGATCTGGGTGGAGCGCCTCGGCCGGTCCTCGATCAGCACCAACTGCGAGGCCCGCCGCCGCGGACACGTGGTCTTCCAGGCCCGGACGGTCACGGTGGCGACCGACGCCGAGACCAGGCGCAGCCGCCCGCTGCGCGAGCCGGAACGGCAGCACCTCAGCCGGTACCGGGTGCGCTCCACCACCCTGACCGCCCCCGGCGGCCGCGGCCCGGGCACACCCGCCACCCGCACCCCGGCGGCACCGGCCGCGCGCTCCTCGGCCGCGCCCGCCGGCCGGCCGCCGCGCGCGGGTTTCAACACCGGCACGACTTCAACCGGAGTCGGCAACGCCCTGCCGGGACACCGGCGGTGACCCGCCCATACTGCTGGGCGGGAGGCCGCGCATCCGGCCTCCGACCGGGCCGGCTTCTGCGGTGGGTGGCCGGGCCGCGGTGGGCGGCGGCGGCACGGGATCCGTCCCGGCGGACGGGTCGGCGGGAACCACCAGGGCGTAGTAGGAGGGGTCGTTCATAGCGGAAGTGATCACCAGCCGGCCCGCCCGGCCACACCCGCGGACGGCCCCGCTCACCCCCGCGCGCGGCCGGGCTCCGGGCTACCCGCCCAGCCGCGCGAACCGGCCCTCCAGCCGGGCCAGTTGCAGGGAGGTGGCGGGCGAGCGCAGGGCCTCGTGGCGCTCCCGGAAGGTCGCGTGGGCCCGCCTCGCCTGGTGGATGTTGCCCGCGTCCAGCTCCAGGTGGGCCAGCTGCAGCAGCGACACCCCGATGGTGCGGTGCTCGCCCTGCGGCCGGGCCCGCAGCGAGGCCCGCAGGTACGACAGCGCCGACTCGGTGGCCCGCAGCGCCTGGTGGACCTGCGCGGTCTGGTACAGCAGGGCCGGCTCCGGGTACCGGTGCGGGCCGCCCTCGCTCGCCGCCCGGCCCGCCCACTGCTGCGCCCCGTCCAACCGGCGCATCGCCTCCCCGGCCTGCCGCAACCGGGCCGCCGCCACCGCCTGCTGCGCCAGCACGAACGCCCGTACCCCCGGCGCCGCGGCGCCCGGCAGGTGCTCGGCCGCCGCGTCCGCCAGCCGCGACGCGTACGCCTGGTGCCCCAGCGCCCCGGCCTGCGTGCTCTGGTCCCGCAGCGCCATCGACTCGGCCTGCCCGTCCTGTGCCTCCGCCGCCATCCGGTACGCCAGACGGTAGTGCCGCTGCGCCTCCCCGTGCCGGTTGTCGTCGGTGTAGGTGCGGCCCACCAGGCGCACCAACTGGGAGGCCGCGCTGAGCAGTTCGCGGTGCCGGAGGTCCGCGGCGGGTGACCGCAGCCAGGGCAGCACCTGGTCGCGCAGGTAGCCCAGCAGCAGCCCGCGGGCGATCGCCCCGCCGTACGCGTCGTAGTGCCGGGCCGCGAAGGCGGTCATCTCCCGGACCGCCTCCACCTGCCGCGCGCCGACCCGCTCCGCGCCCGCCCGGTCCATGCTCGGCCGGTCCATGGTCGGTCGGTCCGCGGTCGGCCGGGCCGCAGGCGCGGGTGCCGTGACCGGTGGACGATGGAACGGGCCGGTGCGGCACGGGAGTTGCGGCTCGGGTGCGGGCAGCCGCGGGGACGGCAGCAGGCGCACCTGGAAGAGAGGGGACGCGGACGTGTCGTCGTCCGGAGGGGCGGACTCGGGCCAGGAGTGCCACTGCCGCAGCCCGGCCACCGGATCGGTCGGCTCCGACTCCTCCGCGGAAAGGGCCCGCACGGGCGGACGCAGGCCGAGTTCGACCAGGCTGACCGGTCGCCCCAGCCGGCGGGCGAACGCCTCCTCCAGCAACTGGGGCCCGGGCGGCCGCGGCTGAGTGCCCGACAGCCAGTGCGCCACGGTCGTCCGGTCGTAGCCCACGCTCAGACCGCTCTCCCGGGCCACCTTCTGCAGGGCCGCGGCGAGGGCCGGCCCGTTCCATCCCGCCTCCGCCATGCAGCGGCGCAGCGCGGGATTCGGTCCACGGGCGTGTGCCATATTCAGATCTCCTCGTGCGGACCTTTCGACGTGGCGGTCCCAGAATAACCGGCGGCGAAGGCGGTGAAAGCCCGCTTTCCGGAAACCCCGGCTGTTCAACGCGGGAGGAGGGAAACCGATGCTGTTCGGTGGCGAAGGAGTGAGGGAGGGTAAAGCAGAGTCAAAGCCGGGTGGTGAAAGGTGATTGTCAGCTCGGCAGTCCCTCCGGCCCGGGGAGCGGTCGGTCGGGGCGGTGCTCGGGGCGGTGGTCGAGGAGGCGGCGAAGCAGGGTGTCGGTGTCGAGGTAGTGGTGCTCGAAGCCGGGCGGGACGAGCCGCTCCGTCAGCCGCAGGAAGTCGCGGACCGGTTCGACGGGCGTGCGCAGCACCGCGGTGTGGCCCGGGGTGGAGAGCGCGATGGCGACCAGTTCCGGGTCGGCCAGCGAGCGCCGGATGGTGACGTCGCCGATCCCGGCCCAGCCGTCCAGCCCGGCGGACAGCAGGTCGCGGGCGAACAGCCAGGTGATCGGGTCGTCCAGGTCGGCGTGGCAGTCCAGGTGCACGGCGTACGGGTCGGCGCGGTGGTAGCGCAGCCGTGCCGGGACGGAGACCTGCAGGCCCGGACAGGGCTCCACGACGACGTCCAGCAGCAGCACGCAGTCCGCGTCACCGGCCCGGTCGAGCCGGTCGTGCGGGGTGTTCGACCAGTTCACCGGGACTCCTCCCGCGGTCGCACGATGCTCGGCCGCGCACCGGCCGCCGGCTTGCCGGGCGGTCGATCGCCCGGGGGCCGTTCGCCTGGCGGTCGTTCGGGTCGGGCGGGCTCGGCTCGGATGGCGTCGGATCGGACGGGGTCGGCTCGGACCGGTTCGGCTCGGACCGGTTCGGGTCGAGTCGGTTCGGACGGCGGCTGGAAGGAGAACCGGGGCAGCGCGACCAGTCGGGACCACTCCTGGTCCTGCCGGCCGGGCACGGTACGCCCCGCCTGGTGCCAGATGGTCACCAGTCGGGCGTAAATCGGGGCTTGCTGAATCGTTTCGTCTCTTACGCCCGTCAGGGCCCTTGGGTCGGCACTCACGTCCGGGGATAACGACCGAAACCCGGGGTGGTCACGCCACTTGCACCCGTGGGTGCGAGCGGAGTCGGCGAGGGCGGCCGGGTCCGGGTGCCCGGTCGATGCCGCGGCGGGTGCGAAAACGGCTCGCGGGAGGGTCCGGGGCCGGGCAGGATGTCCGGCCGTGACGGACGAGGACGACGACTTTCGGTACGCGCCGGTGGACACCCTGCCAGGGCTGATCCAGCGCGGGCGCGGGTTGGGGGCGGTGTGGGCGGAGCGCGAGCCTGCGGCGGCCGCTGCGGTGGCGCTGGCCTGTGTCCGGCGGGACACCAGGTGGGACTGGCAGGTCGATGACCGGCACGGCTACCTGGCCGGGCTGCTCGACCGCTCGGCGGTACCGCTGGAGCCGCTGCTGGAACAGCTGGCGGGCGACCAGGAGGAGTGCGAACGAGGGTTCCGTGTACTGGAGTTGCTCGCCCTGCGCGGGTCGGTCGAGGCCCGCGAGGCCCTGCGTGACCACGTCCGGCACGGTCCGTGGTGGCAGGACGTCCTGTGCTCGCTCGCCGACTGCTGGCCGCCCGAGTGGTGGGACGACCTGGCCGAGGACGCGGTCCGCCGTCTGGACGGCGGGCGGCCGGAGTGGCCGAACAGCCGGCCGTGGCTGCGCTGGCGGCAGGCGCTCGCGCCGGAGAGCCGGACCGCCCTGCGCCGCCACCGTCACCGGATCGGCCCGACCGACGCCGAACTGATCGCCGTCCTGAGGGACGCCGATGCCTCGCGGGCCGAGCGGGGCGCCGCCGTGGTGACCCTCGCCGGCCGTCCCGGGGTGAGCGAACTGATCCCCCTGGTACCGGACTTGGCATCGGCGGACGGGCAGCGGCCGCTGCCGCTGCTCGGCCGGGCGGTGGAGCGGGTGGGGGCGCCCGCGCTGGCCGCCGCGCGCGAGTGGGCCGCGGACGACCGGCCGTGGCTGGCGTGGCTCGGCCTCGGGGTGCTGGCCCGGCACGGGGAGCGGGAGGACCTGCCCCGACTGCTGCGGGAGTTGGAGCGCTGCTGGGGCGAACGCCGGTGGTGCGGGCCCGATCTGCTGGCGGACGGGCTGGGGCGGTTCGGTGCGGCGGCGGGTGAGGCGGAGGCGGTGCTCGGCCGGTACTGGCTGCACACCCCGCACTCGTACGAACGGCCCTCGTACCTGCGGGCGTTGGTGGCGATCCGGCCGGGCGCGGTGGACGCGCTGCTGTACGAGTCGCTGTGGGACTGCGAGCCGGCCGCCCGGCTGCTGGCGGTGGAACGGGCCCCGGACGGGACCGAACTGCGCCGCCGGCTGTCCGAGTTGCGGGACGACCCGGCGGAGCAGGCCGAGGTCCGGGCGGCCGCGGCGGCGCGACTGGGCTGACGCCCGTGGTGAACGCCGACCGGGCAGCCACGGCTGGAGGCCGTGGCTGCCCGGTGGGTGGGGGTCAGCGGGTCAGAACTGGGTGGTGATGGTCACGCCGCTGAAGTCGGTCGCGGCGTAGAGGCTGAGGTAGCGGTAGCCGGCCGTGGGGTTGGTGACCGTGATGGTCTGGGTGGTGGTGCCGGGGGTGGTGGAGGAGGCGGTGAAGGCGCTGGGGGAGGCCCAGGTGCTGTCGTTGTAGTAGAGGTACGCGGTGCCGGTGCCGCCGCTGGCGGTGATCTTCAGGGTGGTGGTGCCGGCCGGCAGGTAGACGTACAGGTAGTCGAGGTTGCCGGCGGTGCGGGCGCGGCCGGTGCGGGAGCAGTTCTGGCCCATCGCGTCGGTGCGCTGGTCGGTGCAGGTCGGCAGCGTGGTGCCGGCGCCGACGGCGACGGTCACCGAGGCCGGGGTGGCGGTGGAGCGGCCGTTGGCGTCGGTCACGGTCAGGGCGACGGTGTAGGTGCCCGCGTTCGCGTAGGTGTGGGTCGGGTTCTGCACGTCCGCGGAGGTGCCGTCGCCGAAGGTCCAGTGCCAGGAGGTGATCGGCGCCGGGCTGTTGGTGACCACCGAGCGGTCGGTGAGGGTGACGGTCGGGCCGCTGACGGACTGGGTGAAGAGCGCGGTCGGGCCGGTGGCGTAGCAGGCACCCGAGGCGCAGGCGCTCAGCCAGGCGTCGAAGTCGGCGTCGTACGAGGTGCCGAGGCCGTTGTAGACCGCGTAGCCGCCCTGGTAGTCACCGGTGCGGAAGTGGCCGAGCATGGCGTAGACGTCCGCCGGGTGCTTCTCGACCATGTACCGGACCGCCATGTATCCCCACGGGTAGACCCGGTTGGAGTCCGAGTTGGAGTAGGTGTTCTGGAAGATCGTGCTGAGCTTGTAGGTGTGCTTGCCGGCCTCGGTCATCGCCTGGGTGTCGGTGACGCCGCGGTAGGTGTACGACTGGTACTCGGCGACGCCCTCGATCCACCAGATGTCCGGGACGGACGTCTCGGCGCCGAAGTTGCCCTTCATGTCGTAGATGTTGTCCAGGTAGTGCGTGTACTCGTGGTTGAGGTTCCACACGTTGCCCGGGAAGTCGTCGTTCCAGGACTTCTGGTACATCACGCAGACCGGCTGGTTGTTCGGGTCGGTGACGTCCATGACGGTCTGGCCGCCGTTGTCCGTCGAGTTGCCGTAGATCGCCCAGGAGTACGTCTGGTAGTCGGCGGCGGAGGCGAAGACCGGCATGATGACGGTCTTGCCGTACTGGTTCGGGACCGGACCGGTGTCCTTCACCAGGTTGTGGAAGAAGCCGTCCTCGCCGCGCAGGCTCGCGCAGACCGGCTGCAGCTGAGCGACCGTCAGGGCCTGGGCGCGCAGCGTGCGGTTGTCGCAGACCAGCACGTTCGGCAGCACGGTGTCCGCCAGCTTGGTCGGCAGGTCGCAGATGCCGTAGTACGAACACTGCGCCCGGTCGTAGGAGTTGGCGTTGTACGCCACGTGCACGTAGAGCGGGCCGGTGGTGCCGAGGATCGCGGTGGTGTCCAGGACCTGCTTCACCAGCGGCTTGGCCACGCTCTCGATCGCGGTGCTGTCGCCGGCCATCCGGGCCAGGTCGTTGCCCGCGTTGACGTCCAGGAAGGCGTTGGCGGTGCCGAGCAGGTCCTTGTGGTTCTGCACGAACCCGGCCAGCGCGCCGACCAGGCTGGTGTCGGCGCCGACCGCGTTGATGAAGTCGCTGTTCCAGTTCGCGCGCCACAGCGGCGCGAACAGCAGCGCGTTCACCGAGTCCACCATCCGCGGGGACGCGTTGTAGCCGTTGTTGTACCCGTTCAGCAGCTGCTTGTAGACGTTCAGGTAGCCGGCCTGGACGTTGGCGCTGTCGGTGAGGATCACCACGTCGTACAGCACGACGCCGTTGGCGTCGTTGACGTCGGTCCAGTGGCTGCCCGCGAAGAACCGGTCCAGGCCCGCCTTGGTGGCGGCGGTCAGCGAGGAGTCGTACGGGCCGACCGCGCCCGCGTTGTAGGACTGGACGTAGTAGCCGGCCCGCAGGAACTGCACCAGCTGCAGGATGCCGGCGGAGTTGGTGCCGTCGTAGCCGGCCGCCAGGTCCTTGAAGGCGCCCGCGACGGTCAGCATGTTGGCCTGCTTGAAGATCGCGCCGGCGTCGCTGCCGGTCACGTTGAACAGCGTCTTCACGCAGGTGGTGGTGGAGCCCTCGACGAAGGCCACCAGGTCGGCACCGGAGCGGCTGCCGAAGTCGGCGGCGGTGCAGGTCTGGGCGGCCGCGGCGAGTGTCCCCGCGGCGCCGCTCGCCGAACCGGTGGCGCCCTTGGCCGACTTGGCGACCGGCTGGGCGGGGAGGGCCTGGTACGGCCGGGGCGTGGTCTGCACGGCGGTGCCGGCGGGCTGGCCCGCCACCACCTGGTTGAGCAGGGCAGGCGGCAGCGGGGCGGCGACCGGGGTGAGCGTGTCGGGCGCGGCCGCGACGATCGGGCCGAGCGGCTTGGGGGCGGTGTCCGCGACGGCGGCGCCGACCCGGGCCTTGCCGGCGGCCGGCGCCGGGGCGGCGGAGGCCGGGACGGCCGGCAGCAGGGCGGCGACCGTGGCACAGCCGGCCAGCAGGCCGGCCGTCAGGGTGGGAAGGGGTATGCGCAGGCGCACTGCTTCTCCTGTGGGGGAGTTCACTGGGCATCAGCTGGGGGGTGACGCGAGTGCATCCTGGCATCGGGCGGGGCGTCAGAACAATGTCACAGGTCATATGACATTGCACTGGGGTGGCATAACACGATTGGGGAGGGGTTGGTGAGGTGAACGGACGGGGTGCCGGCCCGGACCTCAGGGGCGCGGTGGACGGAAGCTGCGCGCGGCCCAACTGTGCAGGTGGGGAGCCTCGGCGGCGAGGTCGCGGTGGGCGGCGGTGGCGGCGGCGACCAGGGTGTCGGCGAGGGCCGGGCTGACCGCGGTGCGCCGCCAGAGCAGCGCGTGGCGCAACCACAGCGGGCTGCCGAGCAGTGGCTTCAACACCGCTCCGTACGCGGGTGCGGTGCTCGCCGGGACCAGCGCGACGCCCAGGCCGGCCGCCACCAGGTCCAGCAACTCGCGCCGTCCGCAGCGGACTTCGTTGACCTGGGCGGGCGCGAAGGAGGCCGCCGTGCAGGCCGCCCGGAACAGCGCGGGCCAGGTGGGCCCGTCCAAGGTGGGGAGCAGCCAGGCCTCGGCGGCCAGGTCGGGCAGGGTCAACTCGGCGTGGTGGCGCAGCGGGTGGACGGCCGGGAGTGCGACGAAGGCCGGCTCGGTGGCGATGCCGCGAAGCCCGAAGTCGGGCGAGGGGCGGAGCTGGGCGCCGGGGTGGTCGAGGGCGAGGACGAGATCGGGCTGGGCGGGCTGCGGCGCGCCGGGGGATGGGGCGGGCGGGAGGTGGGGGGAGAGGGTGAAGCGGAGGTCGGGGCGGAGCTGGCGGGCCCTGGTGAGCAGGCCGGGCAGCAGGGCGGGGCTGGTCGCGGCGACCCGGAGATCACGGTGGGGGTGGTCGTCGCCCGCGCAGGCCGGGCCCTGGGCGAGCCGATCGACCCGGGCGAGGACCTCGCGGGCGGCGGCCAGGACCTCGGCGCCGAAGGTCGTGGGCACCACGCCGGAGGCCGTGCGATCGAACACGGACGCGCCCAGGTGGCGCTCGATGCGCCGCAGTTGGGTGCTGGTGGCGGGCTGGGACGCGCCGATGGTGGCCGCGGCCCGGCCCACGCTGCCGGTGTCGGCGATCGCGCAGAGCACCCGCAGGTGTCGCAGCTCCAGGTCCATGCGCCCTCCCTCGCGTGCAGCCGCGGCCCGCCCTGGCGGTGGCGAGGGGGAGCTGTGCAATTTCACACGCAACATGTCAGATGGTGTCGCTCACCTTCGCTGCGCGAGCGTGGCACGTCAAGAGCGAGGGTGAGGGTGGGGGGCGGCGCGGGCGCGTGGGTGTGGGGCGGGGAGGGGTGCTGCGCGAGGGTGGCACGTCAAGAGCGAGGGTGAGGGTGGGGGGCGGCGTGGGCGCGTGGGTGTGGGGCGGGGAGGGGTGCGCTGCGCGAGGGTGGCGGGTCGAGAGTGAGGGTGAGGGTGGGGGGGGGCGGCGTGGGCGCGTGGGTGTGGGGCGGGGGAGGGTGCGCTGCGCGAGGGTGGCGGGTCGAGAGTGAGGGTGAGGGTGGGGGGCGGCGTGGGCGCGCGGGTGCGGGGCGGGGAGGGTGCGCTGCGCGAGGGTGGCGGGTCCCGGGCGGGGGCGCGTGGGTGTGGGGTGCGATTTGCGACCGGTGAGGCGGTGGTCCGGGTGGCCGGTCAGGCCGCCGTGCGCGGCGTGGGTGACCACCAGTTCGGGCGGGCGACGAGGCCCTCGGGGCGGCCGACGGCACCCTGTGGGCCCGGACCCAGCTCGTGCAGCGCATCGGTGAGGTCGCCCACCCGGGGGCGCCGTTGGCTCAGCTCGCGGTGGCCATGGTGGTGGCTGCCCCGGCCGGGGTGTGCCGGGCGGGCGGGCCGTCGGCGGCTGGCGACTCGTCGTCGTCGCGGGCGGACCGCCTGCCGCGGGTGGGGTGCGGGCGCACTCTCCTGCGGCGGCGGCCGACGGTCCGTCATCGCGCGATGGGCGCCGGGTCTACTCGAAGCTGACCGAGGCCAGCTTCGACTGGAACACCTCGGCGTGGCCGGCCACCGTCTCGGCGTGCTCGTGCATCATCCGGGCGTGGTCGTCCAGCAGGTCCGGGTCGATCATGAAGCCGCTGCCGCCGCCCGAGCCGCCGCTCACCCCGAGCGCGGACTCGGCGGCCTGGAAGACCAGGCCGGAGACGGCGTTGGCGACGGTGTCGATCAGCGGGCCGATCGCCGCCTCGATCACCTGGCCGATGATGTACTGCTCCAGCTGCTGCTCGAGGTAGTTGATCAGCCGCTTGGCGGCCTCCTCGATCAGCGCCACGGCAGCCTCGGCGATGCCGAAGGTGGCCACCGCCGCGGCCTGGTCGGCGACGAACGCCGCGGCCAGCGCGATGAGTTCGCCGATCGTCTCCATCTTCATCGCGATGATCACGTCGGAGGCGATCTCCAGCGCCTGCGCCACCACGTGGCAGGCCTGCACCAGCTGGTTCAGGTGGCTGTCCGAGATGTTCGCCCACTTGGCCAGCAGCGCCTCGTAGGACGCGCCCTGGTACGCCTCGCCGAGCCGCTGGATGGTGTCCGTCGACTGCTGGTGCGCCGACTCGACGTTCTCCGCGAACTCCTTGACGTGCGAAGCGAACTCGCGCACGGAATCCTCGTTCACGCTCGGCCAGTTGATGCCGATGATGGACAGGAACGACACGACCTCGCCGGGCAGTTCGATCGCCATGGTGCCTCCCCGTTGGGACCTGGTGGCTCGCACGGTAGCGCCAACCCGGGTCCGGAGGCGGCGATTTGAACGAAGCTTGGTGATCCGGTCGCGAATCCCTCCGGCGGCCGGCCGGGCGGGGTGATGTTGGTCACGCTGTGTGCACCGTCGAGGGCGTCCGACGGGCCGTCAGATCGGGCCGCGGAGTGCGGCGGAGGCGGGCAGCCGTCTTCGCGGTGTGGCGGGCGTCACGCCGAACGGGGCCCGCGGGGGCGTACCACCGCTGGTCAGCGGGGGGACCGCCCGGTTGATCGCGGGCGGCCAAAGCTAGCATGGGAGCGCCTTAGCTCGGCCTACCCTCGAAAGTTGAACTTGTGACTGTCAATGACGACGTGTTCACGGACTGGATGAACCGCGAGGAGATCGCGGAGTCGATGATCCCGATCATCGGGCGGCTGCACCGCGAGCGGGACGTGAACGTCCTGCTGCACAGCCGTTCCCTGGTGAACAAGTCGGTGGTCAGCATCCTGAAGACGCACCGCTTCGCCCGCCAGATCGCCGGCGAGGAGCTCTCGGTCACCGAGACCATGCCGTTCCTCCAGGCCCTCACCACGCTCGACCTCGGTCCCTCGCAGATCGACCTCGGCATGCTGGCCGCCACCTACCGTGCGGACGACCGCGGCCTCACCGTCGAGCAGTTCACCGCCGAGGCGGTGGTCGGGGCGACCGGCGAGCACAAGCTGGAGCGCCAGGCCCCGCGCGACGTGGTGCTGTACGGCTTCGGCCGGATCGGCCGCCTGCTGGCCCGCCTCCTGGTGGAGAAGGCCGGCTCGGGCAACGGCCTGCGGCTGCGCGCCATCGTGGTCCGCAACAGCGGCGGCGAGGACCTGGTCAAGCGCGCCTCGCTGCTGCGCCGCGACTCCATCCACGGGCAGTTCCAGGGCTCGATCACCGTGGACGAGGCGAACAGCACCATCGTCGCCAACGGCAACGCGATCAAGGTGATCTACTCCAACGACCCCAGCGAGGTGGACTACACCGCCTACGGGATCAAGGACGCGATCCTGGTCGACAACACCGGCCGCTGGCGCGACCGCGAGGGCCTGTCCAAGCACCTGCGGCCGGGCATCGCCAAGGTCGTGCTGACCGCGCCGGGCAAGGGCGACGTCCCGAACATCGTGCACGGCGTCAACCACGACACCGTCAAGCCGGACGAGCAGATCATCTCCTGCGCCTCCTGCACCACCAACGCGATCGTGCCGCCGCTGAAGGCGATGGCCGACGAGTACGGCGTGCTGCGCGGCCACGTGGAGACCGTCCACTCGTTCACCAACGACCAGAACCTGCTGGACAACTACCACAAGGCCGACCGCCGCGGCCGCTCCGCGCCGCTGAACATGGTGATCACCGAGACCGGTGCCGCCTCCGCGGTCGCCAAGGCGCTGCCGGACCTGCAGGCGAAGATCACCGGCAGCTCGATCCGCGTCCCGGTGCCGGACGTCTCGATCGCCATCCTCAACCTGCAGCTGGCCCGCGAGACCACCCGCGAGGACGTCCTCGACCACCTGCGGGACGTCTCGCTGACCTCCCCGCTGAAGCGGCAGATCGACTTCATCGACTCGCCCGACGCGGTCTCCAGCGACTTCATCGGCTCCCGCCACGCCTCGATCGTCGACGCGGGCGCCACCAAGGTCGAGGGCGACAACGCGATCCTCTACCTGTGGTACGACAACGAGTTCGGCTACTCGTGCCAGGTGATCCGGGTCGTCCAGCACGTCTCGGGCGTCGAGTACCCGACCTTCCCGCGCCCGGCGGTCTGATCCGTTCGGAACCCTGGTGGAACCCCGGCCGGCCTGCGTGCCCGCCGGGGTTCCGGCGTTCCGGGGGCTGACGGACCGTCAGTTCTCCTTCTCGGCGCGCTTCCTGGCGTAGGCCCGGGCCGCCCGGACCCGGTCGCCGCAGCGGGTGGAGCACCAGTGGCGGGAGGCGTGGCCGCGGACCAGGAAGCGGGTGCAGGGGCTGCCGCCGCAGGCGGCGAGCTTCTCCGCGTCGGCGCCGGTCAGCAGGTCGGCGGCGTCGGCCGCGAGCAGCGCCATCGCGTGGTCGGCCAGCCGGTCCGCGGGGTGGGTGACCGAGCGGTGCAGCCCGAGGTCGGCGTCCCACCGCAGCAGTGGCGCGGACGGGGTGGCGGTCAGGGCGGCGTTGACGGCCGCCAGCGCGTCGGCGGGCGCGGGCCGGCCGGCGGTGTGGGCGTCCAGGAGTTCCCGCAGGGCGGCGCGCAGGCCGTGCAGCCGGCCGTTGCAGACGTCGTACACCTGCGCGCCGGCCGGGGCGAGACCGTGTTCGACCAGCCAGGCGGAGGTCTCGGCGGGTGTGGCGAGCAGGTCGAGCGTCCCGCCCGGGAGGGTCAGCGCGGAGTTGACGAAGTCCAGGGCGACGTACCGCTCGGCGCCGGGGGCGGGCGGGGGCGCGGGGGCGGCGACGGCGGCGGGACGCTGGCTCATGCCTCTCATGGTAAAGCGTCCAGTTGCCCGTGAGTGGGCGGGTCGCGGTGCGGGCCGGTGGGAGAATGATCGGGACCGCCGGGGCGAGGCCTGCCCGGCAAGCAGATGGTGCCGTCCGTGATGTACCCGCCGGTCGGTGACGCCCCTGCGGCCTACAAGTCCCACCCGGGCGAGGAGTTCCTGTTCGTGCACGCGGGTCGCGCCGAGCCGGCGTTCCCCGACCGGACGGTGCAGCTCGGCCCCGGCGACAGCGTGTACGTCAACTCCTTGGTGCCGCACCGGCTGCGCAGCCTGGACGGGCGGGCGGCCGAGGTGCTGCTGGTGATCCGCGACGAACCCGTGGCGGCGGAGGGCCGGGTCCCGTCGCTCCCGTGAGCCCCCGCCGCAGCGGGTTCGTGGTGGTGCGTCAGGCGGGTCACCGGGTTCGGTCCTCGGTGCTCGGGGCCTCGGTGAGGGCGTCGCCGTGACCGGCGCGCAGGGCGCGGCGGGCGTAGTAGGCGAAGTTCGCCTGCCCGCGCTCGGGGGTGGAGGTCCAGTCGTGGGCCTCCTTGGCGAGCAGCTCCGGGATCTCCTGGATCCGCCCGGCCGCGGCGGCCAGCAACTGGAGCCGGGCCGCCCGTTCGAACAGGATCGCCAGGGTGCAGGACTCCTCGACGCTCGCGGTGGCGACGAGTTGGCCGTGGTGGGCGAGCAGCAGCGCCCGCTTGTCGCCGAGCGCGCCGGCGATCAGCTCGCCCTCCTCGTTGCCGACCGGGATGCCCGGCCACTTCTCCAGGAACGCGCAGTCGTCGTACAGCGGGCACAGGTCCATGTGCGAGACCACCAGCGGTGTCTCCAGCATCGACAGTGCCGAGACGTGCAGCGGGTGGGTGTGGATGATGCAGGTGACGTCCGGCCTGGCCCGGTACACCCAGGAGTGGAAGCGGTTGGCGGGGTTGGCCATGCCGTCGCCCGCCAGGACGTTCAGGTCCTCGTCGACCAGCAGCAGGTTGTCCTCGGTGACCTCGTCGAAGCCGAGGCCGAGCCGCTGCGTGTAGTAGGTGCCCGGCCGTTCGGCGCGGGCGGTGATCTGGCCGGCCAGGCCGGAGTCGTGGCCGGCGTCGAACAGGATCCGGCAGGTCAGCGCGATCTTCTGACGCACCGTCCAGTCGTTGTCGGGTATCGCGGCGCGCATGCGTCGCCGGGCGAGGTCGACCAGTTCGGCCTTCCGTGCGGCAAAGGTGTCCGCCATGGTCCGGGGGCCTCCTCGTCGGTTCGGCGGGTGCCGTGAACGCGGGGTCGACTGTAGGACACCTTGTGTCCAAGCGGCGGTGCCGGACCTCTTCTCACGGAAAACCTTGCGACGAGCCGTGAGGTGCCGCTAGATTTCTCTCACGGGAAACGACACGGTTTCCCGTGACTCAACTGACTCTCCGTGAGGTGTGCGATGACCGATTCCCTCGACATCCAGGTCTTCGGCGGCCCCACCGCCCTGATCGAGTACGGCGGCCTGCGGTTCCTCACCGACCCGACCTTCGACGCTCCCGGCGACTACCCGCGCGGCGACGGCCGGTACCTGACCAAGACCCTGCCCGGGACGGTCGAACCCGCCGAACTCGGCCACCTCGACGCGGTGCTGCTCTCCCACGACGAGCACCCCGACAACCTCGACCACGGCGGGCGCAAGCTGCTGGCCGACGTCCCGCTCACCCTGACCACTCCGAGCGGCGCGATCCGCCTCGGCGGCACCGCGCAGGGCCTCGCCCCGTGGGAGAGCGCCGAGTTGGCCCGTCCCGACGGCGGCGTCGTGACCGTCACCGCCGTCCCCGCCCAGCACGGCCCCGAGGGCTGCGAGCCGATCAGCGGCGAGGTGGTCGGCTTCGTGCTGACCGGCGAGGACCTGCCGGTGGTCTACGTCAGCGGCGACAACGCCTCGCTGGACGTCGTCCGGCGGATCGCCGACCGCGTCGGTCCCGTCGACACCGCCGTCCTGTTCGCCGGCGGCGCCCGGGTCGGCATCTTCGACAACGCCCTGCTCACCCTCGACAGCGCCGCCGCCGCCGAGGCCGCCCGGATCCTCGGCGCCCGCCGCGTCGTCCCCGTCCACTTCGACAGCTGGGCCCACTTCACCGAAGGCCGCGAGCCCCTGCTCGCCGCCTTCGCCGCCGCCGGCCTCACCGACATCCTCGACCTGGCCTGACCCCGGGTCACCACCCCGCGGGCCGCCGCCGGCGGTCCGGCACGGCTCGCCCGAATGCAGTGAGGACTCGTGACCGTCCCGCCCCAGCACGGCCCGGCGCACGGCGATGGGCCGCCGGCGGATCCGTCCGCGTCCGGCAGGCAGCCGTCAGGTCGGATGTCCGCGGGGGTGAAGGTCGCGCTGATCGCTCTCATCGGAACTCTGAGCGCCCGGGCCCGAACCTGTGGCTGTGCGTGCGCACCTCGGAGAAGCGGGTGGCCGCCGTGCACGTCACGGACCTGCAGCACGCGGGTGGGGGCCGGCCGGCCACGGCGACGGTGTCCGTCGCGGTGTGGCTCGACTGACCCGGTCAGATCTCGACCAGCATCTTGCCGGTGTTCGCGCCGGTGAGGACGCCGAGGAAGGCGTCGACGATGTGGTCGAAGCCGTGGTGGAGCGTCTCGGGGGAGTGGATCGCGCCGGAGCGCAGGTGCGGGGCGAGCAGGGAGTAGAGCTCCGGCTGGGCGTCGAGGTGGTGGCGGACCAGGAAGCCTTCGAGGCGGATGGACTTGCCGACCAGGTCGAACAGGTTGTGCGGGGCGGCCGGCGGGGTCGCGGCGGCGTACTGGGCGATGGCGCCGCACCAGGCGATGCGGCCGAAGTCGCGCATCGCGTCGATCGCGGCGGCCAGGTGCTCGCCGCCGACGTTGTCGAGGTAGACGTCGATGCCGTCGGGTGCGGCGCCGTGCAGCAGCTCGCGGACCGGCCCGTCGTGGTAGTCGAAGGCCACGTCGAAGCCGAGCCGGTCGGTGAGGAAGGCGGTCTTGGCGGGCGTCCCGGCCGAGCCGATCACCCGGCGGGCGCCGAGCAGGCGGGCGAGTTGGCCGGCCGCGGTGCCGACGCCGCCCGCCGCCGCGGAGACGAAGAGGTCCTCGCCGGGCTTGAGGCCGGCGATCCGGGTCAGGCCGACGTAGGCGGACAGGCCGGTGCCGCCCAGGATGCCGAGGTGCGCGCTGAGCGGGACGCCGGGCAGCTCGGGCAGCACCCGCACGTCCCCGGGCGTCACCACCGCGTGGGTGCGCCAGCCCTGACGGTGGATCACCGCGGTGCCGACCGGCAGGGCCGGGCTGCGGGACTCCACCACCCGGCCGACCGCGCGGCCCTCCAGCGGGGCGTTCAGCGCGTACCCGCCGTCGCCGCCGGCCATCGAGCCGAGCATGTAGGGGTCGACCGACAGGTAGGCGTTCTCCACCAGCGCGGTGCCCTCGGTGAGGGCGGGCAGCTCGTCGGCGACGAACGCGAACTGCTCGGCAGTGGGCAGCCCCTGCGGGCGGGCGGTCTGGTGGACGGCGAGAGCGGTGCGGGTGGCGGTGCGGGTCATGGCGCTGCTCCAGGGTCGGACGTGCGGTGGGTGACGGGTTCGACCGTAGGGAGCGGCGCGATGCCCTGGCAGGGGCCGGCGTCGATGGAACGCCGCCTGCCATGAATGCCGTTCATGGCTGCCGCTACGCTGCGCGGATGGCAGATCTCCTTCCGCAGGAGCTGCGGGTGCTGGCCGCGGTCGCCGACACCGGTAGCTTCACCGCCGCCGCCGAGCGGCTCGGCATGACCCAGTCCGCCGTCTCGCACGCGGTCCGCGGCTGCGAACGCAAGCTCGGCGCCGTGCTGTTCGACCGCGGTCGGCGCGGTGCGAGCCCGACCGAGGCGGGTGCCCGTGTGGTCGGGCACGCCCGGCGGATCCTGCGATTGCTGGCCGCGCTGCCGTACGAGGCGCAGCGCGGCGCGGGCGAGCCGGTGGCCGGGCCGCTGCGGATCGCCGCCTTCCGGAGCGTCGCCGTGCACCTGCTGCCCGCCGTGCTCGCCGGGCTGGCGGTGCGTCACCCGGGCGTGGAGCCGCAGGTGCGGATCGTCCGCGAGCTCGGGCGCGGCACCGCGGGCGAGGTCGCGGACGGGCGCGCCGACCTGGCGCTCGCCACCCTGGACGCGGGCGGCACCGCGCTGCCCGGTCTGCTCGCCGTCCCGCTGTACGAGGAGGGCTACGCGCTCGCCCACCAGCAGGGCCATCCCGATCCGATGCGCCTGCCGCTGGTCGACTGGGACGAGAACTGCGGTTCCTACACCGCCGGTTGGTGGCGGCGGCAGGAGTGGATCCCGGCCGCGACCGTCAACGTCGAGGACGACACGGTGGTCCTCTCGATGGCCGCCCAGGGACTCGGCATGGCCATCATGCCGCGCCTCACCCTGCTCAACCCGCCTACCGCCCTCGCGATCACCGACCTGGGCCCCGAGCCGCCGACCCGCCAGGTCGGCTACGTCACCACCCCCGAACTCGCCCGCACCGCCGCCGTCCGCGCCCTCATCCGGGAACTCCGCACCGCGCCTCTCCCCGAAGGCGTCACCCTCGCCGACGGCTCGAGGGTCCGGGCCTGAGGTGTGAGACTGCGGTCCGACGGTCTGACCCGCACGGAGGGGGACGTACGTGAAGGACCTGCAGAACGGCCTCACGGCGCTGCTGCCGAGCGCGCTCGGGGTGCAGGTGCGGGCCGAGGCGTGCCCGGCGTGGCTGGTGCGGCCGGGGCGGGTGGAGTGTGCCGGGCGGTGGCCCGCCGTGGCGGTGATCTACCGTGCGCTGACCGGACTCGCCCTGCCTGACCTGGCCCCGCCTCGCGAGCACCGCCGGCTGGACGTGCTGCTGACCCATCCGGACGGCCGGCAGCAGGTGCTGGAGGTCGACGAACGCCAGCACTTCACCGGTGCGCGGGCCGTCAGCCTCGCGCACTACCCGTCCGACGCCGTCCTGGGGTTCGATGCCGCCCGATGGTCGCGGCGGGCCCGGGAGTTGACCGGCCGTGAGCCCGGTGGCGGGTTCGCCCCGGGCCCGGCCTCTGCTGTTTCCCGGCGCGGGCGGCCGGCACCGGCAGCGGGCCTTCCGGGATGCGCTGGCCGATCTGCTGCCCGCGGAGCACGGCTGGCTGCCGACGCTGCGGATCGATGACATCGAGGCGGCGGCGGTGCTGGCTTCGGCTGAACCGGTGGACGCCGTGCGGCGGTTGCTGGCGGGACGGCCGGGAATCGGGTGGGCCGGGGCGCCCCGCCGCCCGTGAGCGGGTGCCGGGTCCGGCCGGGGGGATGAACGGACCCGGTGGGCGGCGGGGCGGGGCGGTGACGTGGCCCCGACAACGAGTGTGGGCGGGGGCGCTCACGTTTGGTTAACGTCCGGGTGACGTGCGGAAACGGGGGTCGGGTGTGGTTGACTGGGCGGGCCGTTCGGCCCGGAAGGGTGGAACGGGCGCGCTCCGGCGGTGAGTTGGAGTGCGTCCGCGGGCGGCGGGGATGTTCGGGGATGTCGGGGAACGTGGGACTGCCGTCAGGGGGAGCGATGCGGGCGCTCGCCGAAGTCGAGGACGAGCCGCTGCGGGCGGACGGGCTGGTGTTGCGCCGGCCGGTCGTCGGCGATGCGCCGCTGGTGTTCCGGGGGACCCGGGACCCGCTGGTCCGGGAGTTCCTGCAGGCGGTGATCCCGCACCTGGACATGGCGGCCGCCGAGCGCTGGCTGACCGAGGTGCCGCCGCTGCTCTGGGCCGAGGGCCGGGCCGCGTACTTCACCGTGGACCTGGACGAAGAGCCGGTCGGCTGGGCCGAGTTGGTGAACCTGGACGCGGCGGACCAGAGCGCCGAGGTGGCCGTGTGGCTGCTGCCGGAGCATCGGCGGATGCGGACCGCGACCGGCGCGCTGCGCCTGGTCTGCCGGTTCGGCTTCGAGCGGCTGGGCCTGCGCCGGATCGACGCCTTCGCCGCCGCCGACAACATGCCGAGCCAGGTGATGGGCGCCGCGATCGGGTTCCGGCGGGCCGGCTACCGTCCGGCGCTTTTCCGCAGCTCCCGCACCCAGCGGCTGCACGACGCCGTGCACGCCACCCTCGTCCCGGACGACCTGTGCTGACCGCCGGAACGAGACGACGGCGGGTGGATCGGAACGGCGCGCGGATGACGGCGTCGCGAGGCTGACGCGTGCGGGCGGCGCAGGCCGCCGGGCGCACCCCGGGTCGCCGGACGGCGACGGGCGCGAGACCAGGCAAGAGAACGGGAAGCAGCGCGGGCAGGCGACTGTCCGGCAGGGCACAAGGAGTGACGACATGTCAGGAAGCGTCCGGCTGGAGGCCGGTGGCCGCGGTGAGCTGCTGATCACCGCCGACGGAACGTTCCGCGCGAGCGGGGCGGACGGCGGCGGCGAGCGGACCGGTCGGCTCGACGGTGCGCTGGTGCGGCGGGTGCTGGGCGGCCTCGGCGAGGCGCCCGTGCCGGTCGAGGAGCCGGCCACGGCGCGGCGGCTGACCGTCGTCGGCCAGCCCGGCCACCCCGACCGGCAGTGGACCGACGGGACGGCGGCGCCCGTCCCGGTCTCGGCCACCGCGTTGGAGGCGCTGCTGGACCAGCTGCTCGCCGAGCCGGGCAGCCCCGCCGCGCTGCCGGGCGTGCTGGCGATCGCCGACCCGACCGCCCGCGGCGCCCGCACCGCCGCCGCCGTCGGCACCGTGGGCGGCCGGGCCGCGTACGCGCTGGTGGACGAGGACGGCTCGTTCGGGCTGACCGCGCTGGACGACGCCGAGTCGCTCGGCGGCTCGGACGCCGACGCGGGCCTGCTGCCCACCGCCGTGGCACTCGGCGAGGCCGCCGGCCGCTCGCTGTTCGCGGTCGGCGGTGCGGACGGCTCGGTGCAGGTCTGGGACGCCGTCACCGGGCAGGTCGCGCACGGCACCACCGGCGGCGAGGGCGCCCAGGCGGTGGCCGCCGCGGTGATCGGCGACATCCCGGTGGCGTTCTCGGCCGGCCAGTCCGGCGACCTGCGGGCGATCCGCGCCGACAACGGCAGGGTGCTGGGCACCCTGCCCACCGGCGGCTCCGGCGCCACCGTGCTGCGCGCCGCGCGCTGCGCCGGACTCGACCTGCTGGTCGCCGCCTCGCCCGACGGCAGCGTCCGGGTGTGGAACGCCGCCGACGGCGAGCAGTTGCACCTGCTGGTCGGCCACCGCGGCGAGGTCCGCGCCCTCGCGGTGCTCGGCATCGGCGACCAGGCGGTGCTCGCCTCGGCGGGCCTGGACCGCCGGATCCGGCTCTGGGACCTGGCCACCGGCCAGATCGTCGCCGAACTCGACGGCCACACCGGCACCGTCACCGGCCTGGCCTTCCTCGACCTCGACGGCCGCCCGGTGCTGGCCTCCTGCGCGCTGGACGGCACGGTGCGCACCTGGGACGTGTACGACGGCCGCGCGCTGCGCGGCTGGCCCGCCGGGGAGTGGCTGACCGCGCTGGCCGCCGACGGCGCCCGGCTGCTGGTCGGCGACGAGCACGGCCGGATCACCGCCTGGGACGCCGCCACCGGGACCGCCCGCGAGACGCCCGCCCCGCTCGGCCGGACCGGCACCCCGGTCACCGCGCTGGCGAGCGGCGAACTGTTCGGCCGGGCCGTGCTGGTGGCGGGCTTCGGCGACGGCACCCTGGTGTCCTGGGACGCGCTGACGGCCACTCAGCTGCTGGAGCTGGCCGCCGACGGCGGTCCGGTGCACGCGCTGGACGTCACCGCCGACGGGCCGGACGGTCCGCTGCTGGTATCCGGCACGGCGGCCGGCTCGGTGCGCGCCCACACGCTGCGCGACGGTACCCCGTACCCGCTGCCGACCCCGCACGCCGGGCCGGTCGCCGGGCTGGCGTTCACCGCCGACGAGCCGCCGCTGCTGGTCTCCGCCGGGCGGGACGGCGTGGTCGCGGTCCGCGACGCCGCCACCGGGGCGGCCCGGCTGCGCTTCGACACCGGCCACGTCGGGACCACCGCGCTGGCGGTCACCCGGGCCGGTGGCCAGCACATCCTGGCCACCGTCGGCGCCGACCTGGTGGTGCGGCTGTGGCACGGCGGCACCGGCGGGGCCGGTCCGGTCTGCGAGGGCCTGGCGCAGCCCGCCGAGGTGCTGGCCTTCGGCGAGTCGGGCGGTCGCCCGGTGGTGATCGCCGGAGCCGCCGACGGCACCGTGCTGGTCTGGTCGGTCGAGAACGGCAGCCTCACCGCGCAGCTCACCGGCGGTGGCGCGGCGGTCCGGTCGCTGGTCTCCCGGGAGTTCGACGGCGAGGCGCTGCTCGCGGCGGGCGACACCGCCGGGACGCTGCGCCTGTGGCACCTGACGAGCGGCACCCTGCTGAACGAGGCCGCCCTGGAGGGTGCTCCGTTGGCGATCGACCTCGACGAGGCGGGCCTGCGGATCGTCACCCCCGGTGGGGCGGTGTCCCTCTGACGGACCGCCGCTCCGGGCTCGTCATTCACCGTTCATGACTCCGGGGTAACCTCGCCTCACCGGATGCTGGCCAAGACACGGTGGGGGAAGCGGTGAACTTTCGGCTGCTCGGCGCGGTCTCGGCGGACGGCGTGGACGGGGAACTGCGGCTCGGGCCGGAGAAGCGGCGCAGCCTGCTGGCCCTCCTGCTGCTGCGCCGCAACCGCGCCGTCTCGGTCGCCCAACTGACCGAGGCGCTGTGGGTCGCCGACCCGCCCGCCAACGCCCGCACCGTGGTGCAGAGCCACGTCTCCCGGCTGCGGGCGCTGCTCGCCGAGGCCGAGGCCGACCGGCAGGGGGTGCAACTCGCCACCGCAGGCGACGCCTACACCCTGCAACTGCCGGACGGGCTGGTGGACGTCGAGCAGTTCGACGTCCTGGTGGCGGCGGCCCGCGCCGAGCAGCGTTCCACCGACGTGGTGGACGCGCTGGAGCGGGCGCTGGCGCTGTGGCGCGGGCCGGCGCTGACCGGCACGGTGGCCAGCCCGCCGCTGGAGGCCTGGCGGCAGACCCTGGAGGAGAACCGGCTCGCCGCGGTGGAGACCCTCGCCGAGCACTACCGGCTGCTCGGCGAACCGGCCAGGGCGGCGGAAATTCTACGCGCGGAGACGGTGGCCCACCCGCTGCGCGAGTCGCTGGTCTCCGCGCTGATGCTGGCCCTGTTCGGGGCCGGCCGGCAGTCCGACGCGCTGGACTGGTACCACCGCACCCGGGAGTCCCTGGCCGACCGGCTCGGCGTCGACCCCGGCCGGGCGCTGAACGCCGCCTACGAGCGGATCCTGCGCGGCGAGGGGCTCACCGTCCTCGCTGACGGTCCGTCAACCGCGCTGCTGGAGACCCCGGTCCGGGTGCCGGAGCAGCGCCGGGTCGAACCCGACCCGCTGCCCGCGGTCGACCTGCTGCCCCGCGCGCCGCGCGGGTTCCACGGCCGGGACGCCGAACTCGCGGCCCTCGGCGACGCCGCCCGCAGCGGCCCGGACGGCGCCATCGCCCTGGTCACCGGACCGGCCGGGGTCGGCAAGACCGCGCTCGCCCTGCACTGGGCGCACCGCAACGCCGCCCGCTTCCCCGGCGGCCTGCTCTTCGTCGACCTCGGCGGCCACAGCGACCGCCCCGAGCGCGAGGTCTGCGAGGTGCTGGCCGAGTTCCTCGCCGCACTCGGCGTCGCCCGGGCGGACCTGCCGGAAGGCGCCGCCGCCCGCAGCTCGCTCTACCGGCGGCTCACCACGGGCCGGAAGGTGCTGGTGGTGATCGACAACGCCCGCGACGCCGGGCAGGTCCGTCCGCTGCTGCCCGGCGGCGCGGACGGGGTCGCCGTGGTGACCAGCCGGCACCGGATGCTCGGCCTGCTGGTCTCCGAACTCGCCCGCCCCGTCCCGGTGGCGGTGCTCGACCAGGACGAGTCCACCGCGCTGCTCGCCCGGGTGCTCGGCCCGGCCCGGATCGCCGCGGAGCCCGCCGCCGCCCGCGAACTCGCCCGGCTCTGCGACGGCCTGCCGCTCGCCCTGCGGATCGCCGCGGCCAAGATCGCCGCCGACCCGCGCCGCGGCATCGCCGCCCTGGTCGGCCAACTCCGGCACGAGCAGCGCCGGCTCGGCCGGCTGGCCGCCGAAGAGGTCAGCGTGACCAGCGCGTTGCGGCTGTCCTACGAGCAACTCACGGAGCCCGCCGCCCGGTTGTTCCGCACCCTGGGCTTCCACCCGGGGCCGGTGATCGACGCCTACACCGCCGCCGCGCTCGGCGACCTCGACCTGTGCGCCACCGCCGAAGCCCTCGAACAGCTCGCCGCCACCCACCTGATCGGCGAGACCGACGGCGGCCGGTACACCCTGCACGACCTGGTCTGGCTGTACGCCCGGGAGTTGAGCGACCAGGCCGGCCCCGCCGAGCAGACCCTCGCCCGGGAACGCCTCGCCGACCAGTACCTGTACACCGGCCTGGCCGCCGCCGAGGCCGCCGAACCCGGCAGCCAGCCCTGCTTCGTCCCCGCGCCCGACAGCCACCGGCCGCGCGCCACCGCCGAGTTCGCCACCGCGGCGGAGGCGCTGGCCTGGCTCGGCGCGCACCGCGAGACGCTCGCCCAGCTGATCGCCACCGCCGACCCGGCGCGGGCCTGGCGGCTGGTGCTCACCCAGTGGCCGCTGATCCTGCGCCGGGTCCGCGACGGCTGGGTGCCGCAACTGGAACAGGCCCTGGACGCCGCCGTCGAAGCGGGCGACCCGGACGGCGAGAGCCAGGTCCGCGCGCTGCTCGGCTGGGTGCTGGTCTCCAACCGCCGTCTGCCCGAGGCGTTGACCTGCCTCGCCCCGGCCGCCGACCTCGCCCAGCGGGCCGGCAACCAGGTCGGCCGGGCGGTCGCCCTGATCAACCTGTCCCTGGTGCAGTCCGAACTCGGCGACACTGCCACGGCCGGCGGCGGACTCGCCCAGGCCCTGGAGATCGCGCTCGCCGTCGACCACCGGCACACCGTCACCCTCGCGCTGCAGCACCTCGCCCGCCACCTGCTGGACACCGGCCGCCCCCGGCAGGCCATCGAACACGCCCGGCACGGGCTGGAGTTGACCGCCGACGAGGCCCCCGCCACGCGTCGCGTCCTGCTGCACACCACCTGCGGAGAGGCGCTCACCGTGCTCGGCCGGCACTCCGAGGCCCGCACCCGGTTGCAGGCCGCACTGGCCGAAGCCGAACGCCTCGGCCACGACGAGGCCACCGCCGAGGTGCTGCACGCCCTCGCCCGCGCCGAGGACGCCGCCGGACTCGCCCGCGCGGCCGGCGTCCACCGCCGCCGCGCCGAGGAACTCAGCCCGCTGTGACCGGGTTCACGGATACGTCGTAAAGCGGTTGACGGGGCGTTAGCCATGCGCATGCGGAAAGCAAGGAACGTAGTGCAGGATGAGAGAGTGCGGCAGTTGCGGGTACGTCCCGGTACTGCCCGTGGCACCGCGTCCGCACCCGCTGCTCACCCGGTCGCCCCGGGAACCGGTCGATCCTCGCCAGCCCGCACACGGGGAAGTCGAAGCCGGAGGGGTGTGCGGGGATGGCCGACGAAACGGTGTGGATCGATCTCGACGAGGTCCAGTCCTCAGCCAAGACGATCATGGGGTTGCTGAAGGAACTGGAGGGCCCGGCCAACCAGTTGGAGGCCGCCGTCAAGCAGGTTCAGGCGTCCGTCTACGGCACCGACCTGCTCGGCAAGTCGCTGCAGGGCGGCGGCTCATCGGTCGGCGGACTGGCCCAGCACCAGGAGCAGGTGATGGCGGGCATCCGGGTGCTGATGCAGAACGCCACCGCGATGGGCGAGAACCTGCTCACCATGGCGGCCCGGCACGAGGCCAACGACGAACAGCAGGCCAGCGAGCTGACCCGGATCAGCGACACCGGGGCGATGCCCCTCTCGCCGGTCGTCGCAGGACTGCCGGCCGGCACCGTCTCCGCGACGCCGCAGACCCTGCAGCCGGCGCACCTCGCGCAGCCCGACGAGGTGGCCGAGATGTCGCCGCGCCTGCGCCCGATGGAGGAGGTGCCCGCCGAACGGGGCACCCCCGCGGTCGACCCGATCACCCCGCCCGCGCCGATCGGGCCGGTCAGCGTCCCCGACGCCGGGGTCGACTACCACGACCCGAACGCGCCGGAGCTGCACTACAACGACAACCCGAACCCGCTGTTCGTGGACACCACGGTCGCGGACTGAGCTGACGCCGGCCGCCCGCTGTTCTGACGCGGGCGGCCCCGGCGTCCTGGCCGCCCCGAGAACGACCCGTCCGACGCACGGCCGGCCGCCACACCGGCCGATCCGACGAGCCGTCACCGGACCACACCGGTGCCGGCCGTCGCCGAACCGACCCCGACTCCCTCGCAGAGAGCTTTCCGCCATGATCGAGCTGCCGGCCGACCTCGCCGAAGTACTCAAGACCGTGCAGAAGAACGAGAACGGCAAGGACATCCTGTTCCCCGACGGCGACGAGGAGCTGCTCGGCCAGCTCGCCGCCGCCTGGGACAAGTGGAACGAGGTCGCCGGCACCCACGTCCAGGCGATCGCCCAGGCCGCGAACCGCGCGATGTCCAGCATGGCCGGACCCGCCGCCGACAGCTTCCAGCAGTACCTGCAGAAGTTCGCCGCCGGCGACGGCTCGCACGTCGCCACCACCCTGCAGGCCGGCCACGGCCTGGCCCAGAGCCTGCACGGCGCGAGCCAGGCGGTCACCGGCACCAAGAACGAGATGATCCGCGAACTCCAGTACGCCAAGGAGTACATCGAGCAGAACCCGGCGGGCAAGCACGACGACATCGCCCAGTCCGAGGGCATCAAGCAGGCCGCCGCCACCTACCACTCGTACGTCGGCCAGGTCGGCAACGGCGTCGACGGCATGCTCCGCAAGAGCGCCGGTCACATCAGCGACATGACGGGCATGGGCAAGACCTGCGCCCTCAACGGCGCGGGCGGCGCCGGCACTTCGGGCGGCGACGGAACGATGAGCTCCGGCGGTACGGGTATCGACGGCCTGAAGGGCGGCCCGATCGACCCGCGGACCGGACGCCCCCTGCCGCCCGGCACGATGATCGACCCGGTCACCGGACTGCCGGTGCAGGGCGGTGCGGGCGCGATCGACCCCCGCACCGGACTTCCGCTGAGCGGTGCGGGCGCGATCGACCCCCGCACCGGACTCCCGCTGAGCGGTGCGGGCGCGATCGACCCGGCGACGGGACTGCCGTTGAACGCCGGCGGCGCCGCAGGCGCCGCTCCCTTCGCGATGCCCGCAGCCACTCCGACCTCGTTCGACGGGCTCGCCGGTGGCGGTGCGGGCGGTGGCGGTGCGGGCGGTGGCGGCGGGTCCGCTCCCTTCTCCATGCCCGCGCCCCACCCGAACTCGTTCGACGGTGGCGGTGGGGGCGGCGGTGCCTTCGACCCCGGTTCGTTCGGCGGCGGTGGAGGCGGCGGCGCCGGTGGCGGTGGGACCGAGACGCACAAGCTGCAGCCGTTCAAGCCGATGACGCCCGACATGCCGAACTTCGGCCAGGGCGCGGGCGTGGGCGGCGGGACCCCGACCTTCACCCCGCTGCCGGTCAGCCCGTCGCACGGCTCGCTGAACCTGGCCGGCCTCTCCGACCTCAACCTCGGTGGCGCGGGCGGCAGTTCGGCGCTCGGCGGTGGCGGAGGCGGCTTCGGCGGCGGTTCGGGCGGTGGCCTCGGTGGCGGTCTGGGCGGCTCCGGGACCGGCGGACTGTCCCCGTTCGGCGGCGCGGGCGGCCTCGGCGGCGCGCTCGGCGGAGCCCTCGGCGGGGCGCTCGGCGGCGGTGGCGGCGGCGCCCTCGGCCTGGGCGGCGCGGAGACCGCGCGCTCCGGCGGCCTGGGCGCGGCCTCGGCCGGCAGCCTGAGCGGCGCCGCGGGCGCGATGGGCCGCGCCGGCGCGGTGGCCGGCTCCGGCCTGGGCTCCGGCGCCGGTGGCAGCGCCGCCCGGGCGGGCGGCGGCATGGCCGGTGGCGGCATGGGCGGCGGCCACATGCCCGGTGCGGGCGGTGGCGGGCGCGGGGGCGGCAAGGAAGGCCGCAAGGGCAACCGCTTCCTCAGCCCCACCCGCTTCGGTACCGAGGGCGAGGAGGAAGAGGAGCTGCTGGCGGAGGACGCCGGCATCCTCGGCCAGGCCGGCGAGGCCGAACCGCGCGACCGGCAGTGGCAGCGCGCCCGCCGCCGCTGGCTGGACGACGCCCGCGCCGAGGGCACCTTCGCCGGGCCCGAGCCCACGGCCACCGCGACCCCCGCCGCGGCCGGCCCCACCAGCGAACAGGCGGTGCTCAACCAGCTCGCCGGCGTCCTGCTCGGCACCGGCACCGACGCGGAGTCGGACACCCCGGCCGAGGCCGGGACGGTCACCGAGACGGCGAGCGGCGGGACGCCCGCCGTCGACCTGACGACCCGCCAGGAGACCTCGAGCGCGGCCGAGTCCACGGGCAGCGCCGACGACGACTACCTGGAGCGCTCCCGGTCCGCCGCCGCGCGGCGCGGCCACCCCGACGCACCCGAGGCCGCGGCCGCCCCGACCCCCGCGACGGCGTCCGCGACCGCGGCCGCTGCGGCACCGGAGGCGGCGGCCAAGCCCGCCCCGCTCCGCGAGGAGGGCGGCTACCAGGTCCCCAGCCCCTTCCTGCGCGCCGCGCTCACCCGCCTCGCGGCCCCCGCCGCGGACTGACCCGCGCCCGCCGTCGAATCCGCACCTGACGAAGGATCACCATGAGCAACGACGAGCCGGCCTGGTACGAGACCGAGGCCACCGCCCGGGTCGAACCCGAACACCTGAGCCGCCTCGTGGCGCAGGAGGCGACCCCCGCGTTCCGCGTGGGCACGGTCGCCACCGAGGGTGTGCCCCTCGAGCCGCTGCAGGCCCGGACCGCCGAGATCCCGGCGGAGCCGTTGCTGCAGGCGCGGGTGGGGACGGTTCAGGCCGAGCCGTTGATGCAGGCGCGGGTGTCCGAGGCGATCCCGGCGGAGCCGATGCTGCAGGGTCGCCTGACGGCGCAGCAGATGGAGCCGATGGAGGGCCGGCTGACGGCGCAGCAGGTGCAGCCGATGGAGGGTCGGCTGACGGCGCAGCAGATGGAGCCGATGGAGGGTCGGCTCACGGCGCAGCAGATGGAGCCGATGGAGGGTCGGCTCACGGCGCAGCAGGTGGAGCCGAGGCTGCAGGATCTGACGGCGCAGCGTACGGAGCCGAGGCTGCAGGATCTGACGGCCGCGGTGCCGGCCGAGCGGCGGCTGAAGGACGCGGTCGCGGCCGAGCCCGCCACGGCGGACGCCGTCGCCGCGGAGCCCCTGCGCCGGATGACGGGCACGGTGCCCGCTCAGCAGGCGCAGGCCCGTACCGGAATGGAGGCCGCCAAGCGGTCCGCGTCGTCCGGCGACGGCGGCGGCGGTGCCGGGCAGGGGTTCCAGGTCAACCCGGAGCAGTACCAGGCGGCGGTGTCGCCGATGCTCGCCGCGTCCGAGCAGGTCCGGTCGCTGTACACCTCGTTGAGCGCGTTCCTGCCGTCGCTGGAGGCGCAGAACCCGTGGGGCAACGACGAGTCCGGCAAGAAGTTCGCCGAGGGTGAGAAGGGCTACCTGAAGTACAGCAAGGACACCCTGGACGTCGTGAAGGGCCTGCCCGACGCGCTGAAGGGCATCGCCGACGGCCTGAAGGCGATGGCCGAGAACTACCAGGGTGCGGACGAGTCGATCACCTCCGAGTTCAACGGCATGGACCTGGGCGACAACCCGATGCCCCTGGCGCCGACCCTGCCGAGCGCCCCGTTGAACAACCCCGTACACATCCCGGTGACCCCGCGGATCTCCCAGAGCGGAAGGCACTGACCCGATGGCTGTCGAACTCCCCGAGCCCCTCCAGTGGGTGCTGCTGCTGCTCGCGGGCTGCCGTTGGCCGGAGGCGGACGAGGACCAGCTCCGCGACATGGCCGACCACTGCCGCAAGACCGCCGAGGGCCTCAAGGACGCCACACAGGCGTCCGACGCCGCGATCAAGCGTGCGCTGGACGGCCAACAGGGTGTCGCCGCCGAGGCGTTGAACAAGTACTGGGCCAAGTTCGCCACCGGCAAGGGCACCCAGGAGGACCCCGGCTACCTGCCCGGCGCGATCAACTCGCTCAACGGCATGGGCGACATGCTGGAGCAGATGGCCAACTCCGCCGAGACCGCGAAGATCCAGATCATCGCGCAGCTCGGCATCCTCGCCTTCGAACTCGCCACCGCCGAGGCCGAGGCGCCGTTCACCGCGGGCGCCTCGCTGCTCGAGGTGCCGGTGATGATCGGGGCCAGCCGGGCGGTGGTCTCCACCCTGCTGAAGACCCTGCTCAAGGAAATGCTCCAGATGGCGGCCAAGCAGGCCGCCCAGATGGCCGCGATCAACCTGCTCGCCCAGGGCATCGAACTCGCCGAGGGCCACCGCAAGAGCATCGACATGAAGGAGCTCGGCCAGAACGCGCTCGGCGGCGCGGTCGGCGGTGCCTCCGGCCACCTGATCGGCAAGGGCATCGGCGGCGCGGGCAAGAAGCTCGGCATGGAGGGCGCGCTCAACTCCACGGCCGGCAAGATGGCCACCGGCGCGGCCGTCGGCGTCGGCGCGGACGTCTCCACCCAGCTCATCACCACCGGCAAGGTCGACGGCGAGTCGCTGCTCGGCTCCGGCCTCTCCGGCGGCGCGGGCGCGGGCCTGCACGCGGGCGCCTCCGCGATGAAGGGCCACGCGGCACCCCCGAAGCCCGCGGAGGCCCCGCACCTCGACCTGCCGAAGACCGGGACCCACGACGGTCCGCCCACCTTCAGCAAGTCCGGCGGCGCGTCCGGCGAAGGCGGTTACCACGGCCCGAGCGGGGACACCGGCGGCTCCGCCACGCGATCGGGCGGCGGCGGGAGCGGTTCCGCGACCGGCGGCGGCGCGGGGCTGGGCTCCGGTTCGGGCTCGGGTTCGCACTCGGGGACGGAGACGGCCGGTTCGGGCTCGGGTTCGGGTTCCGCTGCGGGCTTCGGCTCGGGAGCGGGCTCGCACGGCGGGACCGGTTCGGGTTCGGGCGAGTCGCAGGTGAACGGGCTGTCGCCGTTCGGCTCCTCGGGCGGTGGCAGCCACCCGGCACCGGCCACCCACGAGACGGGGACGGGCGGTTCGGGCGGTGCCACGCGCTCGGGCGGCAACGACACGCCGCCGCCGGTCGCGCACGAGTCGACGCCGCGTCAGGAGCCGGTGGCGCACGACCCGTTCTCGCCGAGTGGCGACCACGAGGGCGCTGCGCCGGGCGGGTCCCGGCACGAGTCGGCGGCGCCTCGGCAGGAGCAGCCCGCGCACGAGGGCGCAGCGCCGCGTCAGGAGCCGACGGGGGTGCGTCCGGACGCGACCCCGGCGCCGTCGCACGAGGCCACGCCGCGTCAGGACGCGCCTGCGCCGAGTCACGAGCAGTCGCCGCGGCCGGAGGCCACCACCCCGGTGGCCTCGCACGAGTCGACGCCGCGTCAGGAGCCGGTGGCCCACGAGCCGGTGGCGCAGCGTGGGGACCACGAGGGCGCTCAGCAGAGCCCGCCCCGGCAGGAGCAGCCCGCGCACGAGGGCGCTGCGCCGCGGCAGGAGCACCCGGCGCAGGAGCCCGTGGGGCAGCGCGGTGGTCCCGAGCCGACGGCCGCGCGGCCCGACAGCTCCCCGGCGCCGACCCACGAGCCGACGCCGCGTCAGGAAGCTCCCGTGTCGGGCCACGAGCGGTCGCCGCGGCCGGAGGCCACCACCCCGGTGGCTTCACACGAGCCGACGCCGCGCCAGGACGCGCCCGCGCCGAACCACGAGCAGTCGCCCCGGCCGGAGAGCGCTTCGGCTGCGCACGAGCCGACGCCGCGTCAGGATCCGGCGACGGTGCGTCCGGACACCACTCCGGCCCCCTCGCACGAGGCGACGCCGCGTCAGGAAGCTCCCGTGTCGGGCCACGAGCAGTCGCCGCGGCCGGAGGCCGCTCCGGTGGCCGCGCACGAGCCGACGCCGCGTCAGGAGCCGGTGGCGCACGACCCGGTGTCGCCGCGTGGGGATCACGAGGGAGCCCAGCCGGGCGGGGTCCGGCACGAGCAGCCCGCGCAGCACGAGAGCGGTGCGCCGCGGCAGGAGCCGCCCGCCGAGTCGGGCGGCTCGCGGCCGGCCGCGCCCGCGCACGAGCAGCCCGCGGCAGCCAACTCGGCTGCCGGGCACGGTGGTTCGCCGGCGCGTGAGAACGTGACCGAGTCGTCCGATGTGCCGCCGCAGCGCAGTGGCACGGGCCAGGTGCCCAACCTGTCCGGGGTGCTCGGCGGCGCCGGGCACCTGGCCGGGGCCGGAGGCAACACGCATCTCGACGGCGGCACCCGGATCTCGGGCGGGCAGACGGCCACCCGGCCGGCGCCCGAGGCGGTGCCGCACCAGGTGGTGCCCGACAGCGCCGCGTCCACCGTCCAGCAGCCGGCGGGCACTCCGCCGATGACGGGCGGCTTCATGCCCGGCCCGGTGGCCGGTGGCGGCGGCGGCCACAGCACGGGCGGCGGCCACAGCACGGGCGGCGGCCGCACGCCGTCCGCGCCCCGGCCGTCGACGCCGCGTCCGGCGGAGCCGACCCCGCAGCCCGGCGGCGGCACCATCCGCCCGGGGGCGGGCCGTAGCTCCGACAGCCATGTGCCGCCCCCGCCGCCGGCTCCGCCGCAGCACCGCGGGATCGACACCACGAACACCCGTGGCGCTCGTGACGAGCAGCTGCCGCCGCCTCCGCCGCCGGAGAACACCCGGATCCGGCCGGTCGACGAGCGGCCCACGCACGACGAGCTGGCGCAGTTGCACCAGCACCCGGACGGTCCGGCGCTGATCCACCCGCCCAAGGCGGACGCGGCGGCGCTCCAGCAGTACAAGAACGCCAACAAGTTCAACTTCCGGCTGACCGGCGAGCTGGAGACGGCCGCGAACTCGCTGCCGCACAGCTCGTGGGGGCGGCACGACTCGGGCAGCCGGCTGCCGGACGGCAGGCCGGACGTCAAGGTCAGCCCGTACTCCCAGTCGTTCAAGTCGCACCTCGACCCGCTGACCCTCAAGGCGCTGCACCCGGTCGCCGCCGGCGCGGTCACCCCGCACCTGCGCAACGAACTCGGCCCGGAGGCCCTGGCCTACCAGGGCAACCATGTGCTGGAGGAGGCCGGGAAGCTGGACTTCCGCACGCAGGAGCACTACCAGCAGCAGGAGGTCCGCCGGAACGTGCTGCAGCGGCTGGCCCACCAGGACGCCCAGCAGACCTGGCACCCGGTCGCCGAGCAGCACGTGACCGACCGCCTGGACGGCTCGACGTCCGCGATGGACGGCGTGCACCGCCTGCTGAACGGGCACGACGGACAGCCCGGCCACGACGGGATCGTGCTGGGCGAGTCGCACAACCAGTCGCCGAGCTGGCGCTTCCTCAACGACAACATGCACGACCTGAAGGCCGCGGGCGTCGACCGGATCTACGTCGAGTCGCTCCGCGACGACGCCTTCCAGCAGCACCTGGACGCGTTCCAGCGGCCCGGCGGCACCATGTCGCCGAACCTGGAGAAGATGCTCCACGCCTACGACCGGGCCCAGAACTCCCCGCCCGGCCACGGGCTCTACGACACGGTAGTGAAGGCGAAGGCCGAGGGCGTGACCGTCCACGCGGCGGACGGCTACCCGGCCCGGCGGCCGAACGAGGGCGGTCGGCAGGCGCTGGAGGAGCGCGCCCGGCTGCTGAACTCGTACATGAACCACGCGATTTCGGAAGGCGGTGGGTCGGGCAAGTACGTGCTGGTCACCGGCAAGGCGCACGTGCACGAGCACCCGAGCAGCACCGAGCACCGGATTCCCGGCGTGGCCGAGATGCTGGGCGCCCCGGCGGTGCGGCTCACCGACGCCGGACGTCCGAACCCGTCGGGTGCGCCGCACGACGCGTCGACGAACACCAACGCGGGGGACTTCCGCCTCGGGTACCTCGCCCCCGAGTCGACCGGGCACGACCCGGCGAACGCGGCCCCGCACCAGGGCGGCGACATCCCGCCGGCCCCGCCCGCGCCGCCCATGCAGCACCCCGGCGAGGGCAGCGGGGCGAACAGCACCCGGAGCCTCGGCGGCGACAACCCGCCGCCCCCGCCCGCACCGCCCACGCAGCACACCACCTCCAACTCCTCGTCCACCGGCCACAACCCGCCTCCGACCACCAGCCACACCGCACCGCCCACCACCAGCCACACCGCACCGCCCACCACCGGCCACAACGCGCCTGCCACCAACGGGCACAACACGCCTCCCGCCACAGGGCACGGCAGCACGTCGACGTCCGCGCACGACCAGTTCCTCGACCGGCAGAAGCAGGAGCGGGACGCCGAACTGCAGGCGCTGTCCGGCAAGTCGCCGGTGCGCGACGCGGTCGACCAACTCGGGGCCGAGCAGTGGTCGGTGGCGACGCCGCCGGCGAACACGGACCGGCTGCGCCAGGACCTGCCGACCATGTCGCCGCACGAGCGGGCCCAGGAGCTGGCCAACATGACGCCGGAGAACCGGCGTTGGCTGGCGCGGGACCCCCAGACGGTGGACGCGCTGAAGAACGGGCTGCCGCCGAAGGAGTTCGCCAGGACCGCGGCGGAGCTGATGGTCCACGTGGACCCGCGGGCGGAGCGCGCGGCCTCCGCGCGGCAGGAGGCGCAGCAGCAGATCGAGCGGATGCTCCAGGACCCGGAGACGACGGCGCGGCTGCTGAAGAACGGCGCGGACGTCGTGGTGGTGCCGAAGGACGTGCGGATGCCGGACGTCCCGGAGCTGAACAACCTGCGCGGCGTGCACAACAACTCGTCGGCGGGCGCCGGTCGCGGGTACGACGACATGCGCGGCTCGGGCGGGCGGCAATCGGCGGTCACCGAGGAGAACCTGCTCGGCGAGCACACCTCGATCGGGCACGGCGGGCACTACGACGACGGGTACTCCACCACCACCCACGAGTTCACCCACACCGTGCACCGGCATGGTCTGGACGCGAACGACCAGAAGCTGATCACCGACACCTTCAACCAGAAGGTGGGCGACCCGAAGGCGGCCTGGCCGGACGGCCCGCGGCACGACGCGAGCGGCAAGCCGGTGGACAACTACTCGTCGCGGGACGAGCAGGAGTACTTCGCGCAGGTCACCAACGCCTACCTGGGCACCAACCACGGCACCGACCCGTACACCGGCCAGCCGCGCAACAACGGCGCGGACTGGGTGCGGCAGAACGAGCCGGCCATGCTGCCGCTGCTGGAGAAGCTGTACGGCAAGGACCCGGGCGCGGTGCACGACGGGCACGCCAACCCGGTGCACGCCACCGACGCCGAGAACCACATGTACGAGGGCTTCCGGGACTTCATGGAGCGCGTCGACGGCGACGGGACGCAGCCGCCCGGCCACCAGCCGCCGACCGCTCCGCCGCCGCCCCCGCCGGCCGGCCACCAGCAGGCCAACCCCGGCCAGCACGGCTTCGGTTCGGCGCAGCACCTGCCGGCGCCGCCGCCGAAGGCACCGGGCGGCGGCAAGGCGGCCGACGACGGCTACTCGCACAAGATCGACGGCGAGAAGACCTTCGAGGCGATCAAGGACTTCCTGCCGGACTCCGCGGAGTTCGACAAGGTCAAGGACACGCTGAAGAAGTACGAGCGCTCGGAACTGGTCAAGGGCGACACCGACGCGATCATGGACGCCTACCGCCAGCAGAAGCAGCTTCACCTGGACCTGCTGCGCCGCCACGTGCCCGAGTCGCTCGACGGGGTGAACCACCGGCTGGACGAGATCGCCCGGGAGACCCCGGACCGGCAGGCCGAACTCGCCCACGAGAAGCGGAACCTGGAGACGGCGAAGGCCACGCTGGAGGACCAGCGGAACCGGATGGCCATCTACGACCACGAGTTCGCCCGGCTCAAGGGCGAACCCAAGGCCGGTACGCAGGCGTTCAAGGACCTGGAGGCCGCCCGCCGGCAGGCGGAGCCGCAGATCACCAAGGACGCGATCGCGCGGATCGAGCAGCAGCGCACCATCACCGGCGACCTGCGGAAGGAGGCCGACGCGCACCTCACCGACGCCGAGGCCGCCTACCAGGCCGAGAAGAAGAAGCGGGAGGACACCGGCGGCACGAAGGAGACCTCCGCGGAGTCGGCCGCGAAGACCACCCGGAACGTCTTCAAGAGCCGGGTCAAGGACCTCGAGCGCCGCGAGCAGGAACTCCAGGCCGACCTGACGGCGCGTCAGGACGCCCAGTCCGGGAAGTACGCGGCGACCCCGACCAAGCCGAAGAAGACCTCCGGTCACGAGGACATGGAGGGCGCGTACCGGGCCGCGTTCGGCTACTCGGACCACGGCGTGATGGCGGGCGAGCCGCACGCCGAGAAGACCGTGCGGCGGATGAAGGGCAACACGGTCAGCTTCACCGACGCGGTGGTCAACCGGAACCACGTCGTGGCCGACTACATGGTGCACAAGTACGTGACGGCGGCCGTGTTCAAGGCGCGGTCGTTCGGCGACGAGCACCGGACCGAGGCGTCGAGGACCTTCGCGGACTTCGCCGACACCATGGCACCCGACCAGCACCGGATCTTCGACTCGACCGGGAAGGCGGCCGCCAAGGCGCTCGGCAAGAACGGCCTGGAGCACGCCGCGCTGACCGTGCGCGACCTCGGCTACACCGCGAAGGACGTCGACCTGGGCAAGGCCTACGGCAACGACCGGCTGGAGTCCGCGTTCCACCCCGCGAAGACGGACGACCCGGCGAGCGCCGCCGCCGCCAAGCAGGAGGTGCAGCACCAGCTGACCCGGTCCGGCCTGGACGGCCCGGCCAAGGCGGAGTTCGACCGGTACGCGGACACCGTGGCGCGGTTCTCCGACGACCCGTCACCCCAGCACCTGGCGGAGATGAAGGGCGCCCTCGCGGACGTCCGCACCAAGGTCCGCGAGCAGGCCGTCGAGGACCTCGCCCTGGTGCACGGCGTTACCGGGCCCCGGCACCTGGACGACACCGTCGCGGCGGCCCGGCAGGCCGCCGCCGACCTGCCCGGCGGCCCGGGCGGGTCCCCGGCGCACGAGCGGCTCGCCGACCGACTCGACGACCTGGCGGGCGCCTACGACCGCCTCGGCCAGGACCGCCAGGACCTCAAGGGCCTCGCCCACGACCTGCGCAACGACCCCAACGCGGTGCGGCCCGAGCGGTTGACGGACCTTGCCGACCGGCTGCCGAACGAGCGGGACCAACTGCGCCGCGACGAGGTGCGCAACGAGCTCGACAAGGCGGGCGAGATCCTCAAGCCCGGCGGCAACCCGACCGCGAAGGCCGACGCCGCGGCCAAGTACCTGACCGACGCGGAGAAGCACATCGCGACGGTCGGCGAGCAGTACGGCGGCGCCTTCCCGCGGGCCGGCGCGGGGCAGAAGCACCCCGCGGGCCTGTTCGACCAGGCCGTGCAGGCCAAGGTCGAGGACGTGCCGAAGCTGATCGAGGAGATCACCGCCGGCCTGTCCAACAGCGCCTCCAACCTGCGCTTCGGCGACGAGCTGACCAACAAGTGGATCCAGAACTTCCTGGACCCGCACGTGGTCCGGGACCAGGACGTGCTGACCGCGGTCGCCAAGGGCCACCTGCCGCCCGAGGCGCTGTACTCGCCGCACACCCTGGACCTGCTGCGCGGACTGCGCAGCCTGGAGGACACCGGTCTGGTGCCGCGCGAGCTGCGCGACCTGATGGCGCCGAAGACCGAGGCCGACATGGTGGACCTCCACCAGCCCGGCCAGAAGCCCAGCGCCAGCGCCGTCAACATCGCCGACGAGCACGGCATGCTGACCCACGCGGGTGGTGAGACGCCGGTCTCCTCCTCCGGCGACTTCACGCGGCAGCCCGGGCAGTCGGCGAAGCCGGTGGTGGGCTCCGAGGCACTGCACGACCCGGCCCGGGACGCCCTTCCGGGCGCCGAGGGCCGCGAGATCGGCGCCACCCCGCCCCCCGCCACGCCCCGGCCGCAGACCCCGCACGGCGACCTGCCGCCGGCGTCCCAGGACACCGACGTGTCGATGGGCTCGCCGGACCACGACACGCCGACGCCCTCGCAGGGCCACGACGTGCCGATGGCGTCGCAGAGCCAGGACCAGTCGATGGCCTCGCAGCAGACGGTCCGTCCGGAGAAGCGCCGCGTGGACCCGGACGACGACACCCTGATGACGGACGCGCCGGCGCCCAAGCGCCGGGCGACCGAAGCGGTGCCCCCGCCCCCGCCCCCGCCGCCGGTCGCCCACCCCGCCGCGACCGACCACCAGGGCGCGGGCGCACACGCCTTCGGCTCGCTCCCGTCGCCCCCGCCGCCGGTCGCCGGGCACGGCACCGGTGCGCCCGAACACCGGCAGTCCCGTTCGATGGACGTCGACGAGCCCGCGCCGACCGTCCCGCACCAGCGCGACGCGGACGGCGACACCGTCATGCACGAGCCGCCCGGTTCGAACGACCGCAAGCGCGGGCGCGACGACGAGGACGACCAGCCCGCCCCCGACCGGGAGCCGAAACGCCGCCGGACGCCGTCGTACGAGAACACCGACGGCGTCATGCACGACCGCGGGTACCAGGCGGTCGACGCCCGGCACCCGCTGACGCAGGACCTGGTGGGCTACCTCGGCGGCGCGCCCAAGGTGCACCCGCCGATGAGCTCCTCGCTGCTGCAGAAGGTCAACCCGCACGCCGCGCCGGTGCACCCGGCCGACGGCTTCCGGGCCGGCAACGACCTGAACGCCTGCCTGGAGAACGTCGAGGCGTACCGGGACACCCACTTCGGCCGTCCCCGGGTCTCCGGGCAGACGCTGCACGGCACCGTGGAGCCGATCCCCGGCAACACGCTGTGGAAGCGGCACGACGGCCCCGCGCTGTTCGGCGAGGGCGACACCGCGGTCCAGAAGCTGATGGAGAAGGTGCAGGCCGGCGGGCCGGGCAGCTTCGCCACCGTGCTCGGCGCGAGCAAGGAGGGCGGCGCCGGCCACGCGGTCGCGCTGGTCCACGACCGCGACGGGCGGCTGCGCTGGGCCGATCTGACGGACCGCAAGGTCACCCCCGCCACCGGTGGGATGCCGGAGAACTTCCGCTCCGACTGGACGGTGTGGGCGTCGGTCGCCGACCCGCACGAGAACAACATCTCGGGCCCGCACGACCCGAACTTCATGGACACCTACTCCACCTTCACCCGGCCCCCGGGCGAGCACGCCCCGGAGCCGATGGACGTCGACGACTTCGGCACCGTGCCGCCGTCCGAGGCGGTCGGCAGGTTCACCGGGCACCCGGACCCGCAGGCCGCCCGGGTCGCCGAGGACCGGATGGTGGCGCTGCAGACCCACACCGAGCAGATCTACGAGCAGATCCAGACCAGCCTGGGCCGGCTCGCCCTCGGCGAGGAGGGCCTCACCGGCCGCCCGGACCGCACCGCGGAGGACCTGCAGTACAACCTGTGGTCCGGCCCGGAACGCTGGGCCGCCGACCCGAAGCTCGGCCCGCGCTACGGCTCCACGGTGGAGCAGACCGGCGAGTACCAGGCGCACCACGCGCCCGGGTTCACCATGGACCAGACGGCGTACCACTACGACGCCCTGGACCAGCTCAAGGGCGCCGGCTACCCGGACTCCCGGCCGCCGAAGGACCCCGAGTACCAGAAGCAGCTGGTCGACTGGCTGAAGCAGAACGAGGCCGACGGCATCCCGTACGACCCGCAGGCGGTGGAGCGCAAGTTCCGCGAGCTGCGCGACGGCACCACCGACCGGGACCACGAGGTGCACGACGGCGTCACGCCGTCCGGCCACCCCGAGGTACTGGTCAACCCGCACGGCACCCAGTTCCGCAACGCCTGGGACATCGCCTCGGACTCGGTCGCCGAGAACGCCGCGAAGGCGATGGCCCCCGTGCGCAGTTACGGCCTGGACGAGCCGAACGCCGCGGGCTCCGGCACCGCGCACCCCGCGCCGGACGGCACGGTGCAGGCCCGGCAGGAGATCCCGATGGTGATCCGGGCCACCGACGAGGTCGCCGGGACGCTCCGCGACAACGTCCAACTGCGCCACGAGATCGCCCGGTTGGCGGGCGACGAGCAGACCCGGCACGAGCTGACCGTGCTCGCCGCGCAGGCCGGCCACGGCGTCCAGCAGTTCCAGGACGGCGCGCACCTGCTGGAGACCGGCCGGCGCCCCGAGGAACGCGCCGACAGTGCCCGGCAGATGCTCGATGGCCGCAACCAATTCCTGGACTCCATCCGGGAGTTCGACGCCAAGCTGAAGGGCCAGGAGCTGCCGGCGGCGGACGGCGGCCACGGCAACGCCGCCGAGTGGCTGAAGAACTTCGAACAGCAGGGCGCCGAACGGGGCTTCGGCTCCAAGCCGTCCGAGACCCAGGTGCTGGACGACCACGCGGGCAGCACGCCGGAGCCCACGGCCCGGCCGGAAGGCCAGCCCGAGGGCCGGACCTCGCCCACCGACCGGCCCGACGGGCCGGAGGACGGCGGGTCCGGCCCGACGCCGCCGCGCCCCGGTGGCGGATCCCCCGTCGGCCCCGCCGGCGGCGGCACCCACCCGGGCGGCGGCGCCCCCCGCGCCCGCTCCCACTCCGCCCCGCCCGAACTCGGCACCCGCACCACGACCCCGAGCCGCGGCAGCGACACGCCGCGCCCCACCGCGGACACCCGCACCGGCCCGGGCCCCGAGACCCGCCGCGAGGGCGGCACCGAGACCCGCACCGAGACGGGCCCGGCACCGCGAGTCGAGTCACGGCCCGAGACGCGTGCGGAGACGCGCACCGAGACCCGTCCGGAGACTCGCACCGAGGCGGGCCCCGAGACCCGCTCCGAGACGGGCCCGGAGCCGCACACCGAGACCCGTCCCGAGACTCATACAGAGACCCGCTCTGAGACGCGTCCCGAGACGGGCCCTGAGCCGCGCACCGAGATGAGCCCCGAGCCTCACGTCGAGCAGGAGGGGACCGTTCCGGCGCCGACGGCTTCGCGGGAGTTCCCGCCGGCCGGGCCGTTGGTGAAGGTGGACGGGGACGGGCTCTGTCTGCTGCACTCGCTCGCCGTGAGCGCTCCCGAGCTGGTCGCGGCGCGGACGGCGGGGACCGGTGGTGCGGCCCGGCGGTTGCAGGCCGTGGTCGAGGACCACTTCCGGGAGTTGCCGCCGGAGGCCTGGCCGACCGAGGTGGTGGCCAACTACCGCGGTCACCTGCTCGGCCGCGCGAACCTGAGCAGGGACGAACTGATGGCCTACCTGCCGGCCGACGCCCGCGCGAACTTCGCGGCCGCGCCGCTCCCGGAGCTGCACGAGATCGTCGGCGAGCACCTCACCGACAACGCGCCGCCGCCGTCGGCGCGCGAGCGCGAGGCGCTGATGCAGACCGTCCAGCACTGGGAGGCCCGCTGGCTGACCACCGAAGGCGAGATGCTCCCGGCGGCCGCCGCCCACGCGCTGGGCCTCAGCCTGCGGGTGCTCGACCACGACGGCACCACGCGGGCCGTGTTCGGGCCGGCGGACGGTCGGCAGGTGACGGTGTATCACCAGGGCAACCACTACGACGGCAGCCAGCCGCCGCCGGCCCCGGCGACCACCCACACACCCGCCGTCACCCCGGAGGGCGCGAAGAACGCCGTTCCGGAGAAGGCCGGCGAGAAGCCGCCCGCGACGCCCGAAACCGGGAAGCAGCCGCCGCACACCCAGGAGCCGGAGCAGAAGCCGAACGGTCAGGAGCCGGAGCAGAAGCCGAACGGTCAGGAGCCGGAGCAGAAGCCGAACGGCCAGGAGTCCGAGCAGCAGTCGCACACCCAGCAGCCGGAACCCCAGCCGTCGCACCCCGCGCAGGACCCGTCGCAGCAGCCCCCGGTCGGGCCGAAGACGATCACGGGGAACGACCTGGTGGTCGGGCTGACCGAGCACGAGACGGCCGTCCGGGAGAAGGTCATCGACGTGCTGGCCCGGACCGTGCCGGGCGATCGCGCGGCGGCGCGGGCGTTCGCGGACGCGCATTTCGGCCCGGCGACGCTGCGGCCGATGCTCAGCGCGCTCTCCAAGGGCGAGGTGTGGACGGCGCCGTTCGAGGGCAACGGCTGGAGCGGCAGCGTGAAGCTGCGCGGCCAGGTCACCGAGTCGACGCACCTGCGCACCGAGAAGATCGAGTTCGAGAACGGCGCGGACCGGACCGTGGCGACCGGCACCCACCACGACTCGCAGTGGCAGTACAACATCGGCGTGCAGGCCCGGCATTCGGCCGGCGGTACCGAACCCTCCGAGCTCGCGGCGTACTTCCACGACCGCGGCCAGGGCGAGGTCAACCTCGACCTCGGCGGCATGGTGGCCCGGTCGAAGACCTCCGTGTCCGCCGACGTGTTCAAGTCGACGATGCGGTTGGAGCTCGACTTCGGCGACCTGCGCCACGATCACAGCGAGGTGCACACCGGATCGGGCGGGCGCACCGAGACGGTCGACCTGGGCCTGACCGTCGCCGTCCCCAAGCACCCTGACGCCACGTCAGCGGGCGACCAGCGGACGCCCCCGCAGCGGCTGCTGGACGGCCGGGTCGGCGGACAGGAGATCGTGCTGGACCTGGCGCCGCGCGGTGGCGGCAACGACCACCGGCCGGTGGAGGCGCTGCTCGACCACGTGGACGCGGCCGCCAAGCAGGAGTTCGGCAAGGACTGGCCCGCGATGCGGGAGAAGGTCCTCGCCGAGGTCGACTTCGCCCGTCTCCAGCGGGACCTGAAGTCCATGACGGCCGGTGAACCGGTCACCGTCAAGCTGACCGGTCGGCGCGGGCAGCCGCTCGGCCGGGTCGAGATCACCGCCCGGGTGGGCGAGTTGCACCAGAGCGGTACCACCAAGGAGACCGAGTTCAACATCGGCACCACGGTGCAGCAGGTGCGCAGCTCGGCGAACACCCGTGGCAACGCGGGCCAGTTCGCGCTGGGGAACGTGCTGAAGCCGGCGCCCGCACTGATGGGCGTGGGCGGTGCGGGGCGGCTCGGCGGCGACCGGGTCGAGATCTCGGGCGACAGCCGGGTCTCCCAGCTGACCAGCAAGTCGAAGGTGCCCGGCGTCCTCTACGACGGGCCCGTGCACTTCGAGTTGGCGTTCAACGGCAAGAGCGAGACGCACGCGGCGGGCTCGGCCGACGTCAAGCTGCTGGTGGACCGCGCGGACACCACCCCCGTGGCCTCGACGACCGAGCCGAAGTCCGAGTCGAGCGCGGAGCCGAAGTCCGAGCCCAAGTCCGAGTCGGTCGCGGAGCCGACGTCCGAGCCGAAGTCCGAGTCGAGCGCGGAGCCCAAGTCCGAGCCCAAGTCGGAGGCGAAGCCCGAGGAACCGGCGGTGCACGAGGTCGTCAGCCCGCCGGAGTCGGTCTGGCACGGCGGCGACGACCGGGGCGGACTGGGCGAGACGGTCGTGGTCCGGGACCTGGAGAGCACGGCCGCGCTGCGCACGGCGGTGGACGCCGAGGGCCGGGCGCGGTTCGGCGACGACTGGGACGCCGTCCGCGACCAGGTGCTGCAGGGGTTCAGCCAGCCGAACCTGGCCTCCAAGCTGACCGGGATGACCCGCGGTGAGGCGCTGGAGGTGAAGGTCCCCGGCAAGGAGAGCCTGGTGGTCCGGGCCGTGGCGAGGGTCGAGTCGATGACCTACCGCCGCGAGGACGGCAAGGCCGAGCTCAACACGCTGAACGAGACCAGCGCGTTCAGCGTGGACCGGCGGCTGCTGTCGCGCACCGGCGCCGCCAACGGCCAGCTCGGCGGCAGCGTCGTCAAGGGCACGCCCGGCGCCGACCTGGCGGCCACCGTCTCGGGTCAGCAGCGTGACCGGGTCGGCGGGCAGGGCCGGCAGGCCGACCGGGTGTACGCCAACGGCAAGTACAGTGCCCCGCAGGTCATCTACGGGGCCGACCTGGCGGTGGACGTGCACTTCGGCCGGCCGGGCGAGAAGAACGCCTCGCAGATCTCGGCGCCGGTGCGGGTCGAGGTGGGCGTGGACGCCCGGGACACCGTCAAGGTCCAGGTGCCGCGCAGCGACGACAGCACGGTCTCCTTCAAGCCGCCGACCGAGCCCGCCGAGTCCACGGCGACCGGCCGGGACGACGCCCGCCGCGACGGGGTGGAGATCGAGCGCCCCGCCGCGCCGCACACCGCGCCGCGCCGGATGCGCGAGCAGCACGAGCTGAACGCCTCCTACGTGGTGCACAGCCTGAGCGGTGCCGACAAGGTGCGGACGGCGGTGGAGGACGCGGTCCGCTCGAAGTACGGCGAGCCGTCCGAGGAGGTCAAGCAGCGGCTGGACGCGACCTTCGACCGGATCGCGCTCAAGACCAACCTGTCCCAGCTCACCCGCGGCGGAAAGCTCACCGAGACGGTCTCCGGCACCACCTGGAAGGCCGAGGTCACCGTCACGGCCCGGCTGGAGGACTCCACCTACCACTCGAAGGCGGACAAGTACGAGTTCGAGTCCGGCACCCGTACCTCCAGCGGCCAGGGCAACGTGCGCGATCGCCGCGAGCGGCTGGACGCCGGCGGGCGGTTCGCGGTGCGGACGCCGGTGCTGAACGTGGCGGGCGCCTACACCCACCGGATGGACCGCAGCTACGCCAACGGCGCGGAGACCGTCGGCTCGACCTCGAACCGCGGCAAGCACGTCGAGCCGGCCGTGTTCTTCGACGTCCACACCGCGTACGACGTGAAGGTCGAGTTCAAGCGGCTGAACGTCTCCGACGGCTCGCACACCCAGAAGGTGGACACCGTCGCCCGGGTGGCCGTCCCGATGCGGGACGCCGAGCCGGCGTCCGGTCCGGTCGAGCGGACCACCACGAAGCAGCCGAAGAGCTTCGTGGAGGGACGGCGACTGGACTCCTCGGCGATCGTCACCGACGTGCACGCGCTGCCGGGGACGCACGCCGCCGCCGGGCCCCGGCGGACGCTGGGCGAGTCGGTGCTCTCCCAGGTGGAGTCCGGCTGGAAGCCCGGCAAACTCCGCCGGAAGACCGAACAGCCGGAGGGGCAGCCGAAGTCGGAGCGCAACCCGTTCGGCAGCGACTGGTCGGGAATCCGCCGCAAGCTGGACGAGGAGCTCACCCCCGACAAGCTGCAGTCCCGGCTGAAGGGCATGACGGCCGGGGACGAGATCGTGGTGCGGCACGGGCGGACCACCGTCCGGGTCGGCGCGGTGCTGCGCGACCGGATGGAGCACCTGGGCGAGTCCGGGACCACCGAGTTCAACGCCGGCACCGACGTGCAGCGCTCCTTCGCCGGGACCCAGGGCACCGGCACCGGACACCAGGGCCTGTTCGGGCTGAGCGGTGCCGCGCCGATTCCGGGCGCGCCCGTCTCGGTGACCGCCGGTCTGACCGGCACCGGCGGCGGGGGCCACGACCACGTCGAGGTGCGCAACAGCAGCACCTCGGCCGGTACGGCCACCAAGGCCAAGCTGCCCGGCAGCGCCTACAAGGGCGAGGCGGAGCTGCAGTTCACCATCTCCCGGCGGCCGTTGATCGGCGCTCAGGTCTTCCAGCGGCGCACCGCGACGATCGGCTTCGAGACCATCGTCGAGTCGGGCGAGACCGTGCCGGTCTCCTCGAAGCCGGCCGGCGAGCAGCCCGCCGTGGAGATGCCGCCGCGGACCGTGCCGGCCCAGGCGCCGGAGTCGGTCGGCGTCCCGGTCCCGCCGGAGCGGGTGTGGCAGACCGGTCTGCGCGACACCGACGTGCTGCGCTGGCTGGGCGACGTCGGCGGCGTCCAGGACCTGGTGCGGCTGCGCGGCCCCGAGTACTTCGGCAAGAAGACGTGGGAGGAGATGGCGCCCCAGGTCGGCACCATCACCTCGCACAGCCACCTCTCCGCGCTGTTCGGCCCCGCCAGCCAGGGCGCCGAGGTGTCGGCGACCGTTCCCACCAACCGGGTGACGCTCGGCGGCGGCAAGGGGGTGGAGGTCGGTATGAAGGTCATCTCCCTCGAGCACCGGACCAACGACGACGCGGTCGAGCTGAGCCCGGCCAACACGCTCGGGGCCGGCACCGCGCACTCGGACCTGTCGTCGAAGAACGGGGGCGTCCAGGGCCAGGTCGGTGCGAGCGTCACCGGGACCGTCAGCAACAACCCCGGGATCACCGGCGGCGCCCAGCGGCTGTGGCGCGACGGCGGCAGCCACGCCGACTCCGGCCAGATCGTCTCCAACGGCAAGTTCGCCACTCCGATGGCGCGCTACCAGGGCCATGCCGAGGTCGAGGTGACGCTCTTCGACGGGAACCGGAACCCCGTCAAGGAGAAGGGCGTCATCCCGTTCACCGTCGACATCCCGCTGTCGGAGACCACCAAGTCCGAGGTGCCGGGCGACCACTACCTCGCCTTCACCGGGGAGCAGCGGTCCGGCGAACTGCGCTTCGGCGAGGACTCCGGGCTGCTCGGCGACGTCCACCAGGCCGTGCACGGCGACCGCGGGCCGGTCGACCCCGCCGGCCGGACGCCCGCCGAGCGGGAGCAGTTGACGGGCACGGCGCGCCTCGGCCGGGCCGTCTACGACCGGGAGTTCACCGCGGGCACCGACGCCGGGCGGGCCCACATCCAGGCCACCCACCGGCTGGTCGAACTCTCCGGCGGGTCCTCGGCCTCCGCCTCCTCCCTGCTGGGGGACCTGCTCGGCACTCCCGAGGGGGCCCCGCTGAAGGCGGAGGAGGCGCGCAAGGTGCTCGACTTCGTGGAGCGGAAGTCGGCCGACGGGCCGGTCACCCTCGACGACCTGGTCGCCGGGGCGCACGACGGCTGGCCCGCGCACGAGCCGTACGACGTCCACCGCGAGGCGTGGACCGACCACGGCCCTGCCAGCGAACTGGTCACCGCCGCGATGGCGGCGGCCGCGGACGCCGCCCGGCCGCTGGTCCAGGGCGGGCTGCCGCCGCTCGGCCGGCTCTACCTCACCGTCGCCGGCGAGGGCGCCGGGCTGCCGCTGCGTCAGGAGTTCGAGCTGAACGGCGACCCGGCGGAGCAGATCCGGACCATCGAGGAGGCCACCTACCTGAAGCCGGGCACCCGGCCCGGCGAGGTCACCGTCCGACTGGCCGGGGCGTCCGAGGCGGGCCACGACTGGGACTTCCGGGTCACCGCCCGCCCCGAGGGCAGCCGCGAACTGACGGTCCGGCACCGGAAGCCCGCGGACGACGCGCAGCCGGACGACCCGACCCGGACCGCCGCCGCGGCGAGCGTCACGGCGGCGAGCAGCTTCGTCGCGGGGCGGACCGGGGCACCGGAGGGGGCCGTCTGAGGGCCGCCCTTCCGTCCGCGCCGCAGGTGTTCCGCGGCGCGGACGGGAGGGAATGCGGACGTTGACAGCCGATCGATCCGGTCGGTCTAATGCTGACGCCCGGGAACGGGCAGCTCACGGGGGGAGTCATGGTGGGGAATTCGAGGATCGAAGCACTGTTCGAACGCGACCGGGCCTGTCAGGGCGCGGGCATCGCGATCGAGGAGGTCGGCTCGGGGCGGGCGGTGGCCCGGATGAAGGTCACCGAGGAGATGGCCAACGCGCACGGCATCGGGCACGGCGGCTACGTCTTCCTGCTCGCCGACGCCGCGTTCTCGTACGCCTGCAACAGCTACGGGCCGGTGACGGTCGCGCAGGGCGCGCAGATCACCTTCCTCGCGCCCGCGCAGCTCGGCGAGGAGCTGGTCGCGGAGGCGGTGGAGCGGGCCAAGGCGGGGCGGCAGGGCGTCTACGACGTGACGGTGCGGACGGCCGGGGGCCGGACCGTCGCGGAGTTCCGCGGCCAGAGCACGATGATCGCCGGGGCGCCGCACAGCGACTGACCGGCGCCGGCCGCACACCCTCACGGACCTCCGGGGATCGGTGTGCGGCCGGTGTAACCCCCGGCCACCGGCCGCGGAGACACCCGCGAAATGCGCTCTTCCTACAGTCACCACAAGCAGGTGCAGGTCGAACGGAAGGGCTCCCGTGGCCGGTCAGGTGGTGCAGGACGCAGGGACGCCGGAGCGGACCGGGCAGGTCAGGTCGGTGTGCTCCTACTGCGGGGTGGGCTGCGGCCTGCTCCTGGACGTCGGCAGCGGCCCGGACGGCAGACGGACGGTGCTGCGCGCCTCCGGCGACCCGGCGCACCCGGCCAACCGCGGCCGGCTCTGCACCAAGGGAGCCACCACCGCGGACCTGCTCGCCGCACCCGGACGGCTCGACACCGCGCTGGTGCGCACCGTCCGCGGCGAGGAGCCGGTGGCCACCCCGGTCGCCGACGCCATCGCCGCGACCGGCCGCCGGCTCCGCGCGATCGTCGACGAGCACGGCCCGGACGCGGTGGCGCTGTACGTCTCGGGCCAGCTGAGCCTGGAGGCGCAGTACCTGGCCAACAAGCTGGCCAAGGGGTACCTGCGCACCAACCAGATCGAGTCCAACTCCCGCCTGTGCATGGCCAGCGCGGGCACCGGCTACAAGCTGTCGCTGGGCGCGGACGGCCCGCCCGGCTCGTACCGGGACCTCGACCTGGCCGACGTCTTCCTGGTGATCGGCTCCAACATGGCCGACTGCCACCCGATCCTGTTCCTGCGGATGATGGACCGGGTCAAGGCCGGCGCCAAGCTGATCGTGGTCGACCCGCGGCGGACCGCCACCGCCGCCAAGGCCGACCTGTTCCTGCAGATCGAGCCCGGCACCGACCTGGCGCTGCTGAACGGCCTACTGCACCTGCTGGTGGAGAACGGGCACACCGACGAGGAGTTCATCGCCCGGCACACCGAGGGCTGGGAGTCGATGCCGGAGCTGCTCGCCGACTACCCGCCCGCCCGGGTCGCCGAACTCACCGGCCTGGCCGAGCAGGACCTCCGGACCGCGGCCCGACTGATCGGCGAGGCGGGCGAGTTCACCAGCCTGTGGACGATGGGCCTGAACCAGTCCACCCACGGCACCTGGAACACCAACGCGCTGGTCAACCTGCACCTGGCCACCGGCACCATCTGCCGCCCCGGCAGCGGCCCGTTCTCGCTCACCGGCCAGCCCAACGCGATGGGCGGCCGCGAGATGGGCTACATGGGCCCCGGCCTTCCCGGGCAGCGCAGCGTCCTCGCCCCCGCCGACCGGGAGTTCACCGAGCGGGTGTGGGAGCTGCCGCCCGGCACCCTCCGCGCCGACGGCGTCGGCCGGGGCACCGTCGAGATGTTCCAGCAGCTCGCCGAGGGCGACATCAAGGCCTGCTGGATCATCTGCACCAACCCGGTCGCCTCGGTCGCCAACCGGCGCACCGTCATCGCCGGCCTGGAGCGCGCCGAATTCGTCGTCGCCCAGGACGTGTTCACCGAGACCGAGACCAACGCCTACGCCGACGTGGTGCTGCCCGCCGCGCTGTGGACCGAGACCGAGGGCGTGCTGATCAACAGCGAACGCAACCTCACCCTCGCCCAGCCCGCCGCCGACCCGCCCGGTGAGGCGCTGCCCGACTGGCGGATCATCGCCGACGTCGCCCGCGCCATGGGCTACGCCGACGGCTTCGACTACGACAGCGCCGAGCAGGTCTTCGAGGAGCTCAAGCGCTTCCACAACCCGGCCACCGGCTACGACCTGCGCGGCGCCGACTACGCCCGGCTGCGCGAGACCCCCGTGCAGTGGCCCGCCGCCGACCCCGACGGGCCCGACCGCAACCCGATCCGCTACCTGCGCGCCGACGGCACCCCGCACTTCCCCACCCCCGGCGGCCGGGCCGTCTTCCACCCCCGCCCGCACCTCGACCCGGCCGAACTCCCCGACGACGACTACCCGTTCGTCCTCAACACCGGCCGGCTGCCGCACCAGTGGCACACCCTCACCAAGACCGCGAAGGTGGCCAAGCTCGCCAGGCTCAACCCCTCCCCGTTCGTCGAGATCCACCCCGCGGACGCCGCCGCGCTCGGCATCGCCGACGGCGACGGCGTCGAGGTGGCCTCCCGGCGCGGCCGGGCCGTGCTGCCCGCCACCGTCACCGACCGGGTCCGGAAGGGAAGTTGCTTCGCACCGTTCCACTGGAACGACCTGTTCGGCGAGTACCTCAGCGTCAACGCCGTCACCAGCGACGCCGTCGACCCGCTCTCCTTCCAGCCCGAACTCAAGTACTGCGCGGTCGCGTTGACCAAGGTGCCGACCCCGGCCGCGACGCCTGCGGCACCCGCCGCCCCGGTACCCGCGACCGCGTCCGCCGAGGTCGCCGCCGGCGCGGTGTTCGGCCTGGAGGTCGGCGCGCCGCCGGTGCTCAGCGAGGTCGAACGGCAGTACCTGGCGGGCTTCCTGGCCGCCATCCCGACCGGGCGACCGGGCGTGCCCGTGCTGCCCGTGGACGCGCCGTTCGGAGCCGGGCACGCCCAGTGGGTCAACGGCGCGCTGGCCGGCCTCTACTCGCGCACCGAACCGGCCGCCGCCACCACGCCCGTCCGGCAGGTCCTGGTGCTGTGGGCTTCGCAGACCGGCACCGCCGAGGAGTTCGCCGCCACCGCGGCTGCCCGGCTGCTGGCCGGCGGCCACCCCGCCGCGCTGCTCGCGATGGCCGACGCCGACCCCGCCGCGCTGCCCGCCGACGCCGACCTGCTGCTGATCACCAGCACCTACGGCGACGGCGACGCCCCCGACAACGGCGCCGACTTCTGGGACGCCCTCAGTGCCACCGAACCCGCCCGGCTGGACGGCCGCCGCTACGCCGTCCTCGCGTTCGGCGACTCCGCCTACCAGGACTTCTGCGGCCACGGCCGCCGCCTCGACACCCGGCTCGCCGAACTCGGCGCGCACCGGCTCGCCCCGCGCGCCGACTGCGAACCCGACTACGAGAACACCGCCAACGGCTGGCTCGACGGCGTCCTCACCGCCCTGCGCGAGACCCCGGCGGCCCCGGCCCCCGTGCCCGCCCCCACTGGCGGTCGCCGGGCCCCGGCCGCCACCGCCCGCCTGGTCGGCAACCGGCTGCTCAGCGGCACCGGCTCCGGCAAGGAGGTGCGGCGCTTCACCTTCGACACCCGCGAGATGGAACGCCCGCTGGAGTACGCCACCGGCGACGCGCTGGCCGTCCACCCCGTCAACTCGGCGCAGCTGGTCCAGGAGTGGCTGGCCGTCACCGGCCTGTCCGCGGACGCCGCGGTGACCCTGCCGTCGGTCGGCGAGCTGCCGTTCGGCGAGGCGCTCGCCCGGCACCTCGACATCACCCGGGTGAGCCCCGCGCTGCTCCGCTTCACCGCCGAACGCACCCGCGACGACCGCGAGTTGCGGGCCCTGCTGCGCGCCGACAACACCGACGCGCTGGCCCGCTGGACGTGGGGCCGGCAGGCCGTCGACGTGGCCGCCGAGTTCGCCGTCCGGGCCGGGGCCCAGGAGTGGGCCGAGGTGTTCGGCCGGCTCCAGCCCCGCCAGTACTCGATCTGCTCCAGCCCGCTCACCGACCCGGACCTGGTGTCGCTGACCGTCTCCGTGGTGCGCTGGGAGAACCTCAAGGGCCAGGCCCGCGGCGGCGTCTGCTCCACCCACCTGGCCGACGCCGAGACCGGCGCGGCCGTCCCCGTCCACCTCCAGCGCACCGCGCACTTCCGCCCGCCCGCCGACCCCGCCACCCCCATGATCATGGTCGGCCCCGGCACCGGCGTCGCCCCGTTCCTCGGCTTCCTGGAGGACCGCCGCGCCCGCGGCCACCGCGCCCCGAACTGGCTGTTCTTCGGGGAGCAGCACCGCGCCACCGACTTCTACTACCGCGAGGAACTCACCGACCACCTCGCCGCCGGTACCCTCAGCCGCCTCGACACCGCCTTCTCCCGCGACCAGCGCGCCAAGATCTACGTCCAGGACCGGATGCGCGAGCACGGCCACCAGCTCTGGTCCTGGCTCCAGGACGGCGCCCACTTCTACGTCTGCGGCGACGCCTCCCGGATGGCCAAGGACGTCGACCACGCCCTCCGCGAGATCGCCACCGCCCACGGCGGCCTCACCATCGAGGACGCCGCCGCCTACGTCAAGCAACTCGCCACCGACAAGCGCTACGTCCGCGACGTGTACTGACCGCCCCACGTCAACTCTCGCTGGTCCGGGCCAGGTTGGCGGCCGGCGGAGCGGCGCCGTTCGGCGAGTTCGCCGCGACGGCCGAAGGGCTGGAGTTCGACGGCGAGCGCCCTGGTGGAGAAGCGCACTTGGGCCGCTGCCTAGTCCTTCGGGCGTTCGTCGATGACCTGCTGGAGCTTGCCCGTGCGGGGGTTGGTGGCCAGTTCCGCGCGGGGGACCCACTCGAGTCGGAGGGGGTGGATCGCGCCGAGGGCGACTTCGGAGGTGTAGAGCGGGCGGGCGTCGAGGACGGCGCGGCGAAGGGTCTCGAGGAGGTCGGCCGGGGGCTCGGTGGTGTGGCCGAGGCGGATGATCAGGCCGTCGCGGCCGTCCCAGCGGCGTTGGACGAGCTGCATCCCCGCGATGTGCTGGCCGGGGTCGTGGGCGAGCAGGACGGCGCGGACGTCCTCGGTGGGCATCGCGACGGTGCCGACCCGGGCGCCCTCGGTGGAGCGGCCGAGGAGGCGGAAGCGGCGGCACTCGGCGTCGGTCCACTCGGCGCGGTCGCCGGCGGGGTAGCGCAGGATCGGGACCAGGGTGCGGAACAGGTTGGTGACCACCACCCGTCCGGGGACGCCGGGTTCGGTGATCGGCTCGCCGGTGGCGTCGTCGATCAGCTCGACCACGGTGCGGTTCGGGAAGGCCTCGTGCACCCGCACGTCGTCCCCGGCGACCGGGCCGGCGACCAGTCCGGCGTCGACCGAGGCGTAGCCGATGGAGGAGATGGCGGCGTTCGGGAAGGCGCTGCGCAGCAGCGGGCGCAGGTCGTTGAAGAGGATGTCGCCGCCGAACAGGATGAGTTGGACCTGTTCGGCGGGCCGGTCCTGCTTGAGCAGGGTCTCGGCGACCGAGGAGAGCTTCATCGGCTCGCCGGCCAGCACGTCGACGCCGAAGGAGTGGATCAGGTCGGCGATGTACTCGTCGGGCGCGGCGGCCACCGGCAGTCGGACGTTGTCGACGGGCGCGTGGTGCAGCGCGTTCTCGATGAAGAGGAAGCCGCTGTACAGCTCCCCGGCGCAGAACAGGTTTGCCACCTTCTGGCCGGGCCGGAGGCCGGCGTTGACCAGGCCCGCGCCGAACGCGCTGACGCTGTCGAAGTGTTCGGTGCGCGTCCAGGGCGAGAACTTGGGTGCGCCGGTGGTGCCGCCGGTCTTGTAGACGGCGGCGTCGGTCAGCGGCGCGGTGAGCAGTCGGTTGTCGGGCCAGGCGTTGGCGACCCAGAACGCCGCCTGGTCGATGACCGGCAGCTGGGTGAGCGAGGTGACGACGGTGGGCACGTCGCGGTACAGCTCGGCGTAGAACGGCGAGTTGGTCCGGGCGTGGTCGACCAGGTCCTGAAGCGGCTTGGCGGGCACGGTGGTTGCTCCTCGGGGCGGAGTCGGGACGGGCGGGAGCGCGGCCGGCCCGGCGCGGGCCGGGTGCGCTCCCGGCCCGGGGCGGGAACCGGCGGCGGGTCAGTGGGCGGGCCGTTCGTCGATCACCTGCCGGAGCTTGCCGGTGCGCGGGTTGGTGACGAGCTCGGAGCGCGGGACCCATTCGACCTGGAGCGGGTGGATCGCGCCGACGGCGACCTCCTCCTCGTAGGTGGGGCGGGCGTCGAGGACGGCACGGCGCAGGGTCTCGAGCAGGCCGGCCGGGGGCTCGGTGGTGTGGCCGAGGCGGATGAGCAGGCCGTCGCGACCGTCCCAGCGGCGCTGGACGAACTGCAGGCCGGTGATGTGGTGCCCGGGGTCGTGGGCGAGCAGCACGTCGCGGACGTCCTCGGTGGGCATGGTGACGATGCCGACCCGGGCGCCCTCGGTGGAGCGGCCGAGGAGGCGGAAGCGGCGGCACTCGGCGTCGGTCCACTCGGCGCGGTCGCCGGCGGGGTAGCGCAGGATCGGCATCAGGGTGCGGAACAGGTTGGTCACCACCACCCGTCCGGGGACGCCGGGTTCGGTGATCGGCTCGCCGGTGGCCTCGTCGATCAGCTCGACCACGGTCCGGTTCGGGAACGCCTCGTGGACGCGCAGGTCCTCCCCGGCGGGCACCGGCCCGGCGACCAGTCCGGCGTCCACGGAGGCGTAGCCGATCGAGGAGAGCGCGGCGTTCGGGAAGGCGCTGCGCAGCAGCGGGCGCAGGTCGTTGAAGAGGATGTCGCCGCCGAACAGGATGAGTTGGACCTGTTCGGCGGGCCGGTCCTCCTTCAGGAGCGTCTCGGCGACGGAGGACAGCTTCATCGGCTCGCCGGCGAGCACGTCGACGCCGAAGGAGTGGATCAGGTCGGTGACGTACTCGTCGGGCGCGGTCGCCACGGGCAGTCGGACGTTGTCGACGGGCGCGTGGTGCAGCGCGTTCTCGATGAAGATGAAGCCGCTGTAGAACTCGCCCGCCCGGAACAGGTTGGCCACCTTCTGGCCGGGCTTGAGGCCCGCGTTGACCAGGCCGGCGCCGAACGCGCTGACCGAGTCGAAGTGCTCCGAGCGGGTCCACGGTGAGAACTTGGGCGCGCCGGTGGTGCCGCCGGACTTGTACACGGCGGCGTCGGTGAGCGGGCCGGTGAGCAGCCGGTTGTCGGGCCAGCTGTTGGCGGCCCAGAACGCGACCTGGTCGATGACGGGCAGCTGGGTGAGCGAGGTGACGACGGCGGGCGCGTCGCGGTACAGCTCGGCGTAGAACGGCGAGTTGGCCCGGGCGTGGTCGACGAGCACCTGAAGTGGCCTGGCGGGCATGGGGGTTGCTCCTCGGTTCGGAGTCAGGGGCGGTCAGGGGGCGGGGGTGAGGCCGATCCAGTCGTGGGCGAGCCGCTGGATCGCGGTGCCGTCGCGGTCGGCGAGCTTGGCGTCGAGGTAGCCCGCGGCCCACGCGTTGGCGGGGATCCGGAACGCCGGCCGGTCCTCGGCCAGCGCCTGCAGCACGGCCTCGGCGACCTCGGCGGCGGGCTGTCCGGCGCTCGCCCAGCCCTTGCCCAGCCGGTCCACGTAGCTGGCGAAGGTGTCCGCGTACGGGCCCGAGGCGGCCTGCACGGTGGACCGGTTGACGTCGGGGAAGACGCCGAAGTTGGTGTCGGGGACGTAGCCGGGCACCAGCATCGAGACCCGCACGCCGTGTGCGGCGGCCACCGGGGCGAGCGCCTCCATGAAGCCCTCGACGGCGAACTTGGCCGCGCAGTACGCCTCGTTGAAGGGCTGGCCGACCACGCCGTGCACGCTGCCGATGGTCAGCATCCGGCCGCGGGAGGCGCGCAGCAGCGGCATCGCGGCGCGCGAGACGGCGACCGTGCCGAAGAAGTTGACGTCCAGGTTGGCGCGCAGCGCCGCCGAGGTGGACATCTCCAGCGTCGGGTCGAAGTTGGAGATCCCGGCGTTGTTGACCAGGGCGTCGAGGTGGTCGACCCCGGCGAAGCAGGCCGCGACGGACTCCTCGTCGGTGACGTCGAGCCGGCGGACCAGGGCGTCGGGCGCGGCGGCCCGCAGGGCGTCGGCGCGGTCCGGGGAGCGCACGGTGGCGATCACCGTCCAGCCGGCCCGGCTCGCGGCGGCCGCGGTGGCCAGCCCGATCCCGGAGGAGCAGCCGGTGATCAGCACCACCTGACGGTCCGTCATGAGGTGGCCTCCGCGAGCTCGGTGACGGTATCGACGGCCTTCGGGAGGTCGGCGTCCATCCGGGACTGGATGCCGAGCGCGGGCAGGAAGGAGCAGGCGGCCAGCAGGGTGCCGCCGGCCATGGTCCAGCGGGCCGCGTCGAGGACGCCGAGCGGGCCGGTGAGCAGCGAGACGGCGAGGCCGCCGACCAGCGCGGCGAGCGGGATGACGCCCCAGGTGGCGGTGCGGAACGCGGCGTGCATGACGCCCTGGTGCTGCGCGGACATCCGGGACTGCCGGGCGGGCGCGGAGCACACGTTGATGCAGGACATGAAGAAGCCGTAGCAGCCCATGGTGGCCGCGATGACGGGCCCGGCGGGCACCGCGGGCGCGGCCAGCACGCCCAGGCCGACCAGGCAGTGCAGCAGCAGCGCCCACGCCAGGGTCCGGCCGATGCCGAGGCGTTCGCTGATCTTCGGGGCGACCAGCGCGCCGAGCAGCGCGCCGACGGCGCCCGCGGACATCGCCGCGCCGAACACGCCGACGCTGACGCCGAGGCCGCGGTAGGCGAGCACCGGCAGCACGGTGACGAAGATCGGGCCGCCGGAGTTCAGCGTGACCGCGGCGAGCACCACCCGGCGCAGCACCGGGTCCTGCCAGTTGAGCCGGAAGCCGAGGGTGAGGCGCTGCCACACCGAGCCCTGGGCGACGGTGCGCTCGCCCCACGGCTGCATCCAGCGGAAGCAGGCCGCGGAGACCAGGTAGCTGGCGGCGTCGACCAGCAGCGAGGCGGCGCCGAGCGCGCTGTACAGGGCGGCGGCGATGGACGGCCCGGCGACCTCGGCGACCGAGCCGCTGCCCTCCAGCCGGGAGTAGGCGCGGACCAGGTGCTCCTTCTCGACCACGGCGGGCACGGCCACCAGGTAGCCGACGTTGAAGAAGATCGTCGCGCCGGAGACCACCGCCACGGAGCAGAAGAGCAGCGGCGTGGAGAGGAAGTCCAGCCAGTACGCGAGCGGGATGACGGCGACGGCCAGCACCCGGACCAGGTCGCAGACCAGCAGGGTGAGCCGCTTGTCCCAGCGGTCCACCAGCACGCCCGCGACCGGTCCGAGCAGCGGGATGCCCAGGTACTGGGCCATCGCGACGATGCCGACCTGGAACGCGGAGGCGTGCAGCACGAAGATCATCAGGGTCGGGACGACGAACACCGTCACCCGGTCGCCGACGTTGGAGATCGACTTGCCGACGAAGAACAGGTTGAAGCCCCGGCCGAGTGACTGGGGCATGCGCAGACTCACGATTCCTCCCGTACGACGAAGCCGGCCGTCTTCCCGGTCCGGTCGTTGCTGACCAGCGCGTCCACCACACGGACCCGGACGTTCTCCGGGTCGTGCACGAAACCGGTGCTCAAGGTGAAGGTGCTGGACAGCAGTTCACGGCGCAGCGACTCGGTGTCGACCTGCGCGCCGGCCGCGGCCAGCAGCAGCACCTCGACCCGCAGGGCCCGCCCGGCCTGCTCGGTGATCAGCACCTGGCCGCGGGTCACCCCCGGCTCGGCCTCCGCCCGGGCGAGCAGCTCGTCGACGTGCAGGCCCAGTCCGCGCACCTGCACGACGTTGTCCCGGCGGCCCAGCACCCGCATCGCGGGCTCCGGCCGCCCGCACGGGCAGGACACCAACTCGCCCGCGTCGCCGGTGCGGTAGCGCAGCACCGGGTTGAGCATCGCCGGGTCCAGCGAGGTGAAGTCCAGCAGCCCGCCCTCGCCGACGTGCACCAGCTGGTGCGGGAACGGGTGGAAGGTGTCGGCCGGGCAGTCCGGCGTGTTGGAGCCGACCACCCAGGTCTCGGTGGACCCGAACATGCCGTGCCGCCGGGCCTCCGGCGCCACCGCCGCCAGGTCCTCCTCCAGCTGCGGCTGCCAGGCCTCGCCGAGCCACAGCACCTTGCGCAGCGACGGCAGTTTGATCCCGGCGGCGCGGGCGTGCGAGAACCACAGCCGCAGCACGCTCGGGGTGCCGCCGATCGCGGTGACCTTCCGGTCGGCGAGGAAGGCCAGCCACTCCGGGTACTCCTCCCGGGTGACCGAGCCCAGCGCGATCACCCGGCAGCCGGACAGGTCCGCCAGGCCCGCCGCCAGGAAGTGCGCGCCCCACATCCGGCCCGCGCCCCAGGCGTTGACGAACACGTCGTCCCGGTCCAGCGGCTGCCAGTGCTCGTACACCTTCGCCATGTAGAACCCGGTCGGCGCGTACCCGACCTTCGGCGCGCCGGTGCTGCCGCCGGACTGGAACAGCCAGGTCGCGCCCTGCTCCGCCTGCGGCTCCAGGTGCGCCAGCGCCACGTTCAGGTCGTCCTTGGCCAGCGGCGGCAGCGCGGCGACGTCCGCCAGCGACACCGGTTCCGGCGCCCCGTCGTAGCGGGCCGCCAACTCCGGTACGGTGCGCAGCTGTTCCAGCGTGCGGCGGGCCACCGCGAGGCCCGGCGCCGCGGCCTGCCCGGTCAGCGAGAAACTCATCGCGCCGCCCCTCCGTTCGCCAGCCACTTCGCGTGCGCGTCGCGGTACGCGGTGAACCGCGCCCGGGTGACGTCCCGTTGCACCGAGCGGTGCGGGTCGTCGAAGTCGGGGGCGATCACCCCGTCCGGCTCCAGCTCGGAGAACCAGAACCGCTCGCCGTCGTGCAGGAAGTCCACGCAGAAGAACGGGATCGGCAGTTTCCGCGCGAAGTACTCGGTGGCTTCGGCGAGTTCACCGGGAAGCTCGCAGAAGTCCATCGAGCCGCCGCGGCTGGCGTTGGCCACCGGCGAGCCCGCCTCCGGGGTGCGCCGCAGCACCGCGTACGGCCGCCCGTCGACCACGTAGACCCGGTAGTCGACCGTGCCGTCGCCGAGGTACGGCTGCGCCACCAGCGTGGTGTCGCCGCCCTGCGCGAGGCTGGCCAGGCCGCGGACGTCCTCGCGGGAGCGGGCCAGGTTGATCCCGCCGCCGCCGCACCAGCCGGCCGGCTTCACGATCGCCGGGAACTCCAGGCCGTCCAGCGCCACCTCGTACTGGTGCTTGGAGACGTCCCGGCCGGAGCCGATCCGCACCGACGGGATCGCCGGGACCGGCGAGTCCGCCAGGAACAGCATGGTCGCCAGCTTGTCGTTGCCCAGCAGCGACACCTGCGCCGGGAACGGCAGGTAGAAGCCCGCCTGCTCCAGCACCGTGCACAGCGCCAGCTGGTTGAACACGTCCATCGACTGGTACGGCAGCGAGTACAGCGCCGTGATGAACAGGGTGTCCTCGGGGGTCACCAGGTCCTCGTCGACGTACACCTTCGGCCGGGCCGGATCGATGCCGTCCACGGTCACCGCCTCCGGGGCGTGCCGGGTCCAGCTCATCCCCAGCTCCGCGGCGATCTCCGCGTACATGTCCCAGAAGTAGTGCTGCCACATCGCGCCGGACCGGGTGGACTCCCGGTCCGGGAAGATCCAGCACATCCGACGCAGCGGCGCCAGGGCCTCGCTCACTCGCTCTCCTCCAGTTCGAAGTGCCCGTCCAGCGCGAAGTGCCCGGCGCGGACGCCCTGTTCGGCCCACCAGGCGCGGCCGGACTCGGGCAGGGTGTCCACCGGGTCGAAGTACGGGTGCCGGCGGTCGGCCAGCTCGGCCGGCTCCGGCGCGTCACCGGAACGCAGCTCCAGACCGGTGCGGTAGTTCTTCGTCCAGTACGAGACGCCGCGCTCGCGGTCGTAGTCGACCGCCTGGTGCACCCAGCGCTTGCCGACGTGCGGGACGTCGGCGACCATCCGCGGCGTGGCGTAGCCCGGCAGGTAGCCGAGGATCGCCTCCTGGAGCCGCTGCGCCTCGGCCAGCGAGGTGCGCCAGTGCTCCGCGTTGGGGATCACGTCGCACAGGTAGAAGTAGTACGGCAGGACGTTCGCCTCGCCCTGCAGGGCGAAGCACAGGTCCAGCAGGTCCTCCGGGGTGGCGTTGACGCCGCGCATCAGCACGCCCTGGTTGCGGACGTCCCGCACCCCGGCGTCCAGCAGCGCCCGCGCGGCCTCGGCGACCAGCGGGGTCACCGAGGCGACGTGGTTGGCGTGGGTGTGCACGGCCAGGTTCACCGAGCGCCGGGCGGCCAGCCGGGCCACCCGCTCCACGCCGCGCAGCACCTCCGGCTGGAGCCAGTGCTGGGGCAGGCCCACCACCGACTTGCTGGCCAGCCGGATGTCCCGCACCGAGCCGAGCTCCAGCAGCCGCAGCAGGAAGGACTCCAGCCGCGGCCACGGCACGTTCGCCAGGTCCCCGCCGGAGACCACCACGTCGCGCACCGTCGGGGTGCGCTTGAGGTAGTCCAGCATCTGCTCCTGCCGGTCGGCGGGCCGCAGCACCAGCCGCGACTTGGCCACCTGCGGGGTGGAGGTGCCGACCAGGTCCATCCGGGTGCAGTGCCCGCAGTACTGCGGGCAGGTGGACAGCAACTCGGCCAGCACCTTGGTCGGGTAGCGGTGCGTCAGGCCCTCCACCACCCACATCTGCGCCTCGTGCAGCGAGTCCCGGGCCGCCAGCGGATGGCTCGGCCACTGCGGGTGCCGGTCCAGGCGCACCGGCAGCATGTACCGGCGCACCGGGTCGGCCAGGAACGCCTCGGTGAAGGCCTCCGGCGCGAGCTCGGCGCCGACCGCCATGGTGTTCAGCATGTGCGGCGGCACCAGCACCGGCATCGTCGCGAACTCGGCCTGGTCGGCCGCGAGTTCACGGTAGAACCGGTCGGTGAGCAGCTCGCCGAAGACCCGCCGCAGCTGCCGCTCGCCCTGCACGCAGTTGGCCCGCTGCCACTGCGCGTCCCGCCACTGCTCCGCGGTCACCTCCCGCCAGCCCGGCAGCCGCCGCCAGTCCGGCTCGACCAGCGGGCGCCGCACGTACTGGTACGGCTGAAGCTGACGGTCCATCAGGAATGCTGCTCGGTCAGCAGGGCGGCGTGCCGGGTGCGCAGCTCGCGCTTCAGCACCTTGCCGGTCGGCCCGAGCGGGAACTCGGCGTCCGTGCCGGCCACCCGGAGCCCCGCCAGCTCGGCCAGCCCGGCCTTGGCGAGCTGCGCGTTGGCGGCCTCCAGCAGCCCGTCCGCCGACGCGCCGGCCTGCAGCCGCACCACCGCGACCGGCCGCTGCCCGCCGTCCGGGTGCGGCACGCCCACCACCGAGCAGTCCTGCACCGCCTCGGCGCAGTCGGCGAGCAGCACCTCCTCCAGCGGGAGGCTGTACACCGGCCCGTCCAGGGTGTCGATCACGTCGACGGTCCGGTCCAGGTGGTAGAACCGGCCCTCCGCGTCGCGGCGGGCGATGTCGCCCGTGAGCCAGTAGCCGGCCAGCCGGAAGGAGTCGGTCAACCGGGCGTTGTTCCAGTACCCGTGGGTGATCGAGGGCGCGACCACCGCCAGCATGCCGACCGTCCCGTCCGGGACCTCCGCGCCGTCCTCGTCCACCACGGCGGCCTTCACGACCACCTCCGACGGCTTGCCGACGCACCGGTCGTTGCGCTCGGTCTCCGGCGAGGTGACCTGGCCGAACAGCGCCATGCCCATCTCCGAGGAGCCCAGGCCGTCGATGAACTGCGAACCGGGCAGCGCCGGTTGCTCGGCCTTCTCCTGCGGCAGCAGCCACGGCTTGATCAGCCCGGCCGGGCGCTCGCCCAGCTGCACCAGCCGCCGGATGTGCCCGTAGTGCGCGCTGTCGCCGGTGTTGAACCAGGAGTGCACCTTCGCCGCGCCCGCGACCGGCAGCTCACCCGTGGCCAACTCGACGAAGGTGCGCGGGAAGGACGCCACCATGGTCGGCAGGAACGCCTCCATCACCGGCTCCACCGTCACCCGCCGCCAGTCCGCCATCACCACCGTCGGCAGGCCCAGCAGGGTGGCGGTGAGGAAGTAGCTCAGCCCGCCCGCGTGGGTGTGCGGCATCAGCGACATCAGCCGGTCCGAGGACTCCGCCGGGAAGCGCACCATGCGCGGCTGCTTGCCCTCCCAGAACTGACGGTGCGCCAGCGTGGTCGACTTCGGCGTGCCGGTCGTCCCGGAGGAGTGGATCAGCGCCACCACGTCGTCGGCCGCGTGCTGGTACGGGTAGCCGTCCGGCAGCGCCGCCGCCCCCGCGTCGAACGCCTGCACCTCGGCGGCGAGCGCCAGGAACCGCGGTCTGCGCTGCGGGTCCTGCCGGTACGCCGAGGCCAGCCGGGTGGTGTCGTCCGCCACCACGCCGACCACGCCGACGTGGTTCAGGTAGCGCACCATCACGTCGTGCCGCATCGCGTCGTTGATCAGCGCCGGCACCGCGCCCAGCGCGGTCAGCGCGAAGAAGTGCAGCAGCGGCTCCAGGCCCTCGCCGACCACCACGCCCACCGGCTCGCCGGCCCGCACCCCGTTGGCGTGGTACCAGGCCGCGTACCGGTCCCGCAGCGCCGCGAGGTCCAGCAGGCTGTGCCCGTGCAGCACCACCTGCCCCCGGTGGTCCGTGCGGTGGCTGAACGCGTACGGCACCGCCCGGTTCGGGTTGGCCGCGATCGCCCGATCGAGGAAGTTGCCCGCCCCCAGCGTCGGGTCGGTCATGAACTGCTCGCGGACGGCGAGCGGGGCGATGGAACTCTGGTCGCTCATGGCGGCCTCCCATGGGTACTCGTCGCCGCAGGGCGCGCCCGGTGGGGCGCGCTCGGTGCGGCAGGATGGAGAGTTGACGGAACGTCGGGGAACGGGGGTCGGTCAGCGGGGGAGCAGCTCGGCGGCCACCCGGCGGCCGGAGCGGATCGCGCCCTCCATCAGCCCGAAGAACTCGGTGCTGGTCTCGGTGCCCGCCCAGTGCACCCGCCCGTGCGGTGCGGTCAGCGCGGGGCCCAGCGACAGCCAGTCGCCCGGGCCGAACAGCGCCGCGTAACAGCCCTTGCTGAACGGCTCGTTGACCCAGTCGGTGACGTGGAAGCCGATCGGCTCCGGCAGCATCGGGAACAGCCGGGCGGCCTGCGCGACCGCGGCCGCCCGCTGCTGCCCGGCGTCCAGCGCGGCGAAGCGGTGCGCCTCCGCGCCGGTGACGAACCCGGTCAGCACGCCCGGCGACCCCTCCGGCGGGGTGTCGTCCACCGTGGACAGCAGCGGCCCGGCCGCGTTCACCGACCAGCCGGACAGGCCGTGCGCGCGCCACACCGGCTCCGGGTACACCAGGTTCAGCTTCACCGCGCAGCCCCGCCCGGTGCGCACCCCGGCCCGCGGCGCCGGCCGCCCCGGGCCGAAGTCGATCGCGTCCGCGAGCAGCGGCGGCACCGCCACCACCACCGCGTCCGCGCGGTAACTCGCCAGCTCGGTGTGGACGGTGACGCCCGCGCCGTCCTGCTCCACCGCGCGCACCGGCTCGCCGCAGCGCAGCCCGCCGCCGTCCGCGCGCAGCCGCTCGGCCAGCCGCTCGCACAGCCGGTGCGCGCCGCCGGCCACCCGGTCCTGCTGCGCGCCGCCCTCGAAGGCGTTCAGGTAGCGCAGGCCGCCGCCGGAGCGCAGGTAGGTCGCCATGTGCAGCACCGACACGTCGGCCGGATCGGCGGCCATCATCTCGCCGAGGAACAGCGGGAAGAACAACCGGGCGTCCGGGTGCGGCAGTTGCTGCTCCGCCCAGTCGGCGGCGGTCATCCCGTCCAGCAGCTCGGCGTTCGGCGTCAGCCACGGCGCGTCCGGCCGCACGGCGGCGGTGAGTTCGTCCAGCAGCTCGAACAGGTCGCCGAGCGCCACCGCGTTCAGCGGCGGGAACCGCCCGTCCCGGGTGGCGTGCTCCGGGCCGTCGCCGAGCGCGAAGCGGCTCGCTCCGAGCATCGTGGTCGGCGCCGTCTTCAGGTCCGACTCGGCGAGCAGCGCGTGCAGTTCGGTGTGCCGGTCGCCCAGGTAGGCGGCGCCCGCATCGATCCACCGGCCCGGCGCGACCTCCACGCCACGGGTCCGGCCGCCGACCGCCGGCTGCGCCTCCAGCACCGTCACCGCCACGCCGTGGCGGGCCAGTTCGGTCGCGGCGGTCAAGCCCGCCAGGCCCGCGCCGACTACCACCGCGCTCTGCACCGGGGCGCCCAGCGGGCCGCCCGGGCCGACCAGGGCGCTCATCGGGCGGCGCCCTGGACGCCCGTGAGCCCGGCGGCCGCGACCCGGTCGGCGACGCCCGCCGGGGTCGGATCGGCGACGAACTCCTCGAACGAGAGCTCCACCGCGTGGGCGCGGGCCACCGCGCTCAGCACCCGGGTGGCGATCAGCGAATCCCCGCCCAGCAGGAAGAAGTTGCCGTCCGCCGGGACCTCCGCCGCCTCCAGGACCCGGCAGAAGATCGCCGCCACCGAGTCGAGCAGCGACCCGTCGGCGGGCGGAGCGGTCGCGGGCGAGGCGGCGGCGGGCATGTCGAGGCTCATCAGGGTCTCCTTCGACCGGTGCGTGGTGCGCGTGGTCCGGCAGGTGCGAGCGGTGCGTGGTAGGCGCGGTGCTGGGGTACCTGGTCGGCTGAGCGGTGCTGGTGTGCAGGCTGAGCGCGGTGCGGGTGCGCGGTGGTGGCGCGCGGGCGGTGCGGCCGTGCTGTGCAGGAGGTCTGACGGGTCGTCAGATCACGGTGCGTACTGCGGTGGTGCGGGGGTCTGCGGAGTCCGTACGGGGCGGTCAGTGCACGGGTACGGCGCCGTGCAGGCGGTGCGAGGCGGCGCGGTCGACCTTGCCGCTGGCGGTGCGGACCAGGTCCGGCACCACGGTGATCCGGCTCGGCACGAGGTGCCCGGGCACCCGTTCTCGCAGGAAGGCGAGCAACTCGGCGGCCAGCGCCGGGTCCGGCCCGCCGGTGCGCGGCACCACGTAGGCGACCAGCGCCGCGCGGCCGGCCAGCGTGGTGGCGGTGACCGCCGCCGCGCCGACCTCCGGGTGGGCGCCGAGTCCGGCCTCCACCTCGGCCGGGTCGACCCGGATGCCGCGGATCTTCACCTCGTGGTCGAGGCGCCCCTGGTGGGTGAGCACCCCGTCCGGGCCGGCGCCGACCCGGTCCCCGGTGCGGAAGTACCGCCGCCCGTCCGCGGTGGTGGTGAACCGCTCGGCGGTGGCCTCCGGCAGGCCCAGGTAGCCGAGCGCCAGGGCCGGGCCGCCGATCAGCAACTCGCCGTCCGGGCCGACGACTTCCTCGACGTGCGGCAGCGCGCGGCCGATCGGCGCCCGCGCGGCCGGGTCCCAGGGGGCGCCGGGCCGGGCGGAGTCCGGGCCCAGCAGGTCCACCGCGTGGGTGATCAGCGTGGTCTCGGTGCAGCCGTAGGTGTTCAGCAGCCTGATCCCCGCGGTGTCCAGCCGGCTCCAGTCGGCCAGCCGGGCCGGATTCGCCGCCTCGCCGCCGATCACCACCAGCCGTACGCAGGACGGGAGTCCGGCGCCGGGACCGTCCTCCGCCAGGTGCAGCACCAGCTCGTGCCAGAACGCCGTCGGCAGGTCCAGCACCGTGACGCCGCGCTGCTCGACCATCCGCAGCAGCCGCGGGAAGGACGCCGAGTGCGCCTCCGCGTCGAACACCAGCCGGGCGCCCGCGGTCAGCGTCGGCAGGATCTCCTCGAAGCAGGTGTCCCAGTTCAGCGAGGCGAACTGCAGGACACGGTCCTCGAGGGTGATCCCGAACAGCGCGCGCAGTGACGCCGTCGACGCGGAGATCGCCCCGCGCGGCGTCAGCACCGGCTTCGGGCGGCCGGTCGACCCCGAGGTGAAGAGCAGGTAGGCCGGATCGTCCGGCTGCGCCGTGACCCGCCGGTCGGTGCCCGGGTCGCCCGCAGCTGCCAACTCAACGTGCTGAATTCCGAGTTGACCGGCCAGCGCGTCGGCATCCCGGCCGACCAGGGTGCGGCAGCCGGCCGCCGCGACCATCGCCCGCTGCCGCTCGACCGGGAACGCCGGGTCGATCGGGCAGTAGACGCCGCCGGCCGCGAGGATCCCGAGCAGCGCCACGACGGTGTCGGGGGTGTGCGTCGCCGGCACCGCGACCGGGCTCGGTCGTGGGCCCAGCCGGTCGGCCAACTGGTCGACCGATAACGCGAGTTGCCGGTAAGTCAGGGTGTTGCCGTGGTGCTCGATCGCGATTCGTCCGGGCCACCGCAGAACGGTATCCGCGAACACCTCCAGCAGGTCGGATCGCGACCCGCTGACATCGCCGTTCTTTGACATGCCCGCTCCAAGATAATGCCCAGAGGTGCCCGTCCGTGCTTCGGCGAACCGGGACTCTACCTCTCAGCTTGCGGAGTCACAATGGCCGTTACGGCGACTTCCCAGAGGATCTGTGACAGAACTGTGAACGGCGGCCGGGCGGTCGTTGATCACGTTCCGTGGCGGTGGAGCCCTGGTGAATGCCCGTGCGGGGAAGCGGATTGGACGATGCGTCGGCGAACTGGCGGGGGAGTGCCGGAAATCGGCGGCGGTGCGACGGAATCCGCGCCAGGATGCTTTGCGGACGATATGGCGGCCGGGCCAGACGATGATCGTTTCGCCGGTCCGGGCGGGCCTGGTTGGCACTCGTACAGAGATTCGAACGGCAGTTTGCGGCAGCCGTCCAGGGCGAGCGGAAAACGATTTCCCGTTACCGTCCAGGGGTATGACGAATCGTCGGCCGCGCGAATGCGAACCGCCGGACGCGCTCGGTCCGGATGACCACGGTGGGTGGTCGGGGAGCGGTCGGGACGCCCGGAACAACTCGTCCGAGTGGTGGCTCGGAATGGCCGCCGCGGACCGACCGCCCGGACGTGGTTCTCGACCGCATCCTCGCCGCGGCCCGCGTCTGACGGTCGGTCGGCTCGGGTGTGGGGGCGTCTCGTTCAGAGCGCGACGGGTTCGTCGCTGCTGTGGGCGGCGGGCGGTCCGGGACGGTAGAGGACCAGGGTGGCCACCAGGCCGACGCCGAAGATGGCCGCCGACCACCAGTAGGCGGTGGAGTAGCTGTGGATCGCGGCCTGCGCCTGCGCCTGCGGGGTCGGCTCCTTGCCGACCAGGTAGTTCGCGGCGGCGGTGGTGGCGAGCGTGTTGAGCAGCGAGGTGCCGATCGAACCGCCCACCTGCTGGCTGGTGTTGACCATCGCGGAGCCGACGCCGGCGTCCCGGGGCGCGATGCCCGCGGTGGCCAGGTTCATGCCGGGGGCGAAGATGAAGCCGAACCCGATGCCGGCCACCACCAGCGGCGGCATCACGTGCAGCGCGTAGCTGCTGTTCAGGTCCAGGAAGGTGAGCCAGACCATGGAGGCGCCGGCCAGTGCCATGCCGGTCGGCACGATCGGCTTCCCGCCGTAGCGGGGGAGCAGCACGTTGGTGGTGACGACCGAGGAGACCACCATCGCGGCGACCATCGGCAGGAAGGCCAGGCCGGTGGTCACCGGGCTGTAGCCGAGGATCTGCTGGAGGTAGTAGGTCAGGAAGAGGAAGACGCCGAAGATGCCGGCGCCGGAGATGAAGATGCCGGCGAACGACGCGCCGCGGTCCCGGTCCAGGACCACCCGCAGCGGCAGCAGCGGGTGCTCGGCGCGGGTCTGCCACCAGACGAACAGGACCAGCAGCACGCCGCCGGCCGCCAGGAAGCCCCAGGTCTGCACGTCGCCCCAGGTGTGCGACTCGGCGTTGCTGAAGCCGTAGACGATGCAGAACAGCCCGGCGCAGGCGAGCAGCGTGCCCGGGATGTCGAGCTTCGGCCGCTCGGCGGGGCGTCCGCCGTGCAGCAGCCGCATGCCGCCGACGATGGCGAGCGCCGCGAAGGCCAGGTTGACGTACAGGCACCAGCGCCAGTTCAGGTACTCGGTGAGCACGCCGCCGAGCAGCAGGCCCACCGCGCCGCCCGCGCCCGCGATGGCGCCGTAGATGCCGAACGCCTTCGACCGTTCCCGGCCGTCCCGGAAGGTGGTGGTCAGCAGCGACAGGGCCGCCGGGGCGAGCAGCGCGCCGAACGCGCCCTGCAGCGCGCGGGCGGCGACCAGCATGGTGAAGCTGGTCGCCGCACCGCCCAGCGCCGAGGCGCCGGCGAAGCCGATCAGACCGATGATGAACACCGCCTTGCGGCCCACCAGGTCGGCGATCCGGCCGCCGAGCAGCAGCAGGCTGCCGAAGGCGAGCGCGTAGGCGGTGACGATCCACTGCCGGTTGGCGTCGGAGAAGCCGAGGTCCTGCTGGGCGGAGGGCAGCGCGATGTTCACGATCGTCGCGTCCAGCACCACCATCAGCTGGGCGATGCCGATGACGGCGAGGATCCACCAGCGGTGCTCGTGCTTGCCGCCGCTCGCCGCGATGTCCACGGGCTGGGCGGCCCCGTCCACGGGCCGGACGGCTCCGGCGGGCCCCGGGGCGGCCGGTCCGACCGCGGTGTCCGCTTCGTTCCACTCGGATGAGCGATCCATGCTGACCTCCAGACGGTCCCGCCGCCGGGGCGGGCACGAAGGCAGACGTCTTGATCACCGTAGTGAGACGAGGTCCCGGTCGCGACTCGAGCACCGGCCGTGACCTGCGGGAACGAAGCGGACGCGGAGCGTGAACCCCCGGGGTCGGATACCGCGGTGATCGGGTGGCTCAGCTCAGTCGGGTGAAGGTCCAGCTCTGGGTGGTGGACGAGGTGTCGGCCTGCTGGGTCAGCGGCGCGTTGTCCGCGGTGGAGGCCGCGGTGAGGACCAGGCCGCTGTTGGCGGAGGTCAGCGCGTAGCCACTGCCGCTGGGCGTGATGATCCAGCGCTGGTTGACGGCGCCGGTGCAGGTCCACTGGACGACGGCGGCGCCGGGGCTGACGGAGACCCAGCTGACGTCGGCGCATAGGCCGGAGGAGAGGTTGCGCACCGCCCAGGTGCCGTCGCCGTTGGCGGTGAGCGTCCACTTCTGGTTGTCGCCGCCGTTGACGTGCCATCCGATCAGCGGCGTGCCCGCGGCGGTGGCGAAGTTCGGGTCGTCCACCGCCTGGCCGGCGGCGGTGATCCGGTAGACGCCGCCGGAGACCACGGGGGCGGCGGGGGCGGTGCCGGAGGGGGTGATCCGGTACAGGGCCGCCGCGTGCGGCGGGACGGCGGCGCGGACCACACCGGTGGCGTTCGTGGTGACCGCCTTGGACCACAGGTCCTTGATCGTGTACGAGTCGGCGCCGCCGATGCCGGCGGCCGCCGCCGTGGTGCCGATGGTCGCGGCCACGCCGGTGTCGTTGAACAGCGCCACCGCGCGGTCGCCGTCGGCCAGGCGCTTGACCCACATCTGGAGGCCGGAGTCGTCGGCGGCCCGGCGGCCGCCGTCGCCGAGCGGGTCCTGGTCGACCGCGATCACGTCGGGGTCGGTGAGGATGGCGTTGGTCGGCGCGGTCATCGAGCGGAGGTCGTTGCCCGCGAGCAGCGGAGCACCCATCAGCGCCCAGAGGCTGAAGTGCGCGCGGGCCTCGTCGTTGCTCAGGCCGGTGCCGACGCCGACCTCCAGCATGTCGGGGTCGTTCCAGTGCCCGGGGCCGGCCTGGTCGGCGATCGCGGGCTGCCCGTTGAGGGCGAGGATGTTGCGCACGCCCATCGGGTAGCTGTTGGTGTTGCCGGTGTTCCAGAAGGTGCCGATGTCCTCGGTGGTGCGCCAGAGGTTGGCGATGCCGCCCCAGTTGAACGCGGCGCCGGTCTTCTCGTCGTGGTACGAGTTCGGGTTGATGCTGTAGACGATCGGCCGTCCGGTGGCCCGCAGCGCGTCCCGCATCACGGTGAACCGCTGCTGCTGGTAGGCGAGATCGCCGTCCGGCGAGCACCAGTCGTACTTCAGGTAGTCGACTCCCCAGGAGGCGAAGGTGTTCGCGTCCTGCTGCTCGTGCCCCAGGCTGCCGGTCGCCCCCGGGTAGTGGCCGGGGCGCTGGGCACAGGTCAGGTCGGTCGGTACCTCGTAGATGCCGAACTTCAGGCCCTTGCCGTGGATGTAGTCGCCGAGCGCCTTCATGCCGTGCGGGAACCGCGTGGTGCTGCCCCGCAGGTTGCCGGCCGCGTCGCGGGTGGGCTCCATCCAGCAGTCGTCGACGACCACGTACTGGTAGCCGGCGGCCTTCATGCCTGAGCCGACCAGCGCGTCGGCGGCCTGCTTGATCAGGTCCTCGCTGATGTCGCAGCCGAAGGTGTTCCAGGTGTTCCACCCCATCGGCGGCGTGGCCGCCACGACGGGTGCCACGGCGGGCGACGCCGCTGACGCCTGGGGAGCGCCCAGGACCGCGCCGAGCGCGAGGACGGCGAACGCCGCGACGGCGGCCCGCCCGCCGCGGGTCCGGGTGGGGGAATGAGGCATCTGCGACTCCTGCCGACTGACACGGGATCAAATATCGTTCGGCCACAGACAACTCGGGATCGGCCCGCCGGTCAAGATCGCCGAGCCGGGTTCGTCGCGCCACCGGTACCTGAGGTGGCGTCAGCCCATCTCGCGGCTCACGACCGGATCGGGCAGCGAACCGGTGCCGACGTACCGGTCGACGGGCGTGACGGCGCGGCGGTAGGTGGCGTAGAGCAGGACGGCCGTCACGGCGGAGACCGGGAGCGCGACCAGGTTGAGCAGCAGCACGTACGGCTCGCCGGCGGCGGTGGAGTAGAACTGCAGGAAGGCCGACCGGAAGGCCATGGTGCCGAAGGTCAGGGCGGCGAGCCGCAGGGCGGTGGGCCAGCCGGAGTGGAGCAGGCGGACCGTGCGGACCGGGCCGCGGCCCTCCAGGAAGGCGGGCAGGGGGAGCAGCAGGCCGACCGCGGTGAGGTAGATGCCGACGGCGGCGATCAGCAGGGCGACGGGCAGGTCCGTGGGGTCGAGGAGAGTGGCCGGGGACCACAGCCAGGCGACGTCCTGCAGCGTCTGCGGGTTGCACAGCAGGAGCCAGAGCGTCAGCGGGGCGATCCGGCGCGGGTCGGGACGGGCACCGGTCAGGACGGACAGCTGCACCCACCAGGCCAGCGCCCCGAGCAGGGCGCCGACACCGTCCTGCACGAGGATCTCGGTCAGGTTGTAGCCGAGGAACCTCGTGGCCGTCATGGCGACCAGGTGGGCGACCGCGAGGCCCAGGTTCACCAGCAGGAGTTGCCACCAGCACGCGGTGGTCCGTTCGCGGACGATGCCCCACCAGGTCGCGTCGGGGAGTCCCGGAGTGTCGATCACCCGGGGACCGTACCGGACGCCGACGGCGCGGGGCACGGCCATTTGTGCGAAGGGCGCCGGTCGGCCGGGTGACGGCGGGTCAGGAGGTGGCGGCGGCCCAGGTGATGGCCTCGGTGCGTCGGGCGAGCGGGAAGACCCTGGTCTCGCCGGGGCTCATCCAGCCGAACAGCGAGGTGAGGTGGGTCATCCAGGCGATGTCGGTGACCAGGGCGATCCGCTTCCACGAACGGAGGTGCTCGACGCCGACCTTGAGGTCCTGCCAGAGGGCGCCGCCGGAGAGGCCGTCGAACTCGGGGATCACGATCACGAACCGGATCTCGCCCTTCGCGGCGGCCTCCTCCATCGCGGGCAGCACCACGTCGCGGTAGTCCTCGGCGCGCAGCGTGCCCTCGCCGGTCTCGAAGCCCACCACACCGGCGGGCAGGTCGCTCAGCTGCTTGATCATCGGACGGCTCCGGGTGTCGGGGCTACGGGGTCTGGACGATCTGGATCAGGTTGCCGCAGGTGTCGTCGAAGACGGCGGTGGTCACCGGGCCCATGGCGAGCGGCTCCTGGGTGAAGGCCACGCCGAGGCCGCGCAGGCGCTCGAACTCGGCCTTCACGTCGTCCACCGCGAACGAGGCGGCCGGGATGCCGTCCTCGACCAGCGCCGACTTGTACGGCGGCACCGCCCGGTGGCCGGACGGCTCCAGCAGCAGCTCCGTCCCGTCCGGCTGCTCGGGCGAGACCACGGTCAGCCAGCGGGCGCCGCCGCCGAGCGGGATGTCGCGCTTCTTCACGAAGCCCAGCACGTCCGCGTAGAAGCGCAGCGCCTGCTCCTGGTCGTCGACGAAGACGCTGGTGACGTGGATCCTCATGGACTGCCCTCCGGGCTTCGCGGAGCCGGCACGCCCGGCCCCGGCCATCGTCCGGCACGGGCCCGCCCCGGGCAAGCACCGACCTGCCGGGGCACAGCGGTCGTTCGGGCAGCTCACGGCACAGGGGTGGTTCGGGCGGCTCAGGGGGCGGCGGGGAGCCGGGCGGCGACGGCGTCGAGGAGCAGGTCGAGGGCGAGCGGGTAGGCGCTGCGCGGCATGTCGGCGGCGAGCAGGTGGACGGTGGCGGCGATGTGCGGGTGGGTGTCGGGGGAGAGGCCGCGGTAGGCGGTGTTCCAGACCGCGAGGTCGGCCTGCTGGGCGGCGGCGGGCAGGGCGAATACCGCCGAGTCCAGGACGGCGAAGCCCAACGCCTGGTCGATGAAGGCGTGGTAGAGCGGGACGGCCTCGGTGTCGGGGAAGCCGGCGTCGCGCAGGATGCCGAGCATGGTCTCGATCGCCCGGATCTCGTTGGCCCGGCCGGTGGTGCGGTACGCGGCGAGGACCGCGGCCTGCGGGTGCGCCTGGTAGCAGGCGCGGATCCGCAGGCCGACCTCGCGCAGGTCCGCGCGCCACTCGCCGGTCGGCTGCCAGCCCCGCAGGCCGAGGCCGATGAGCTCGTCGGCGACGGCGAGCAGCAGGTCGTCGGCGCTGCGGAAGTAGCGGTAGATCGCGCTCGGGTCGGCGCCGAGCGCGGCGCCGAGCCGGCGGACGCTGAACGCCTGGGCGCCGTGCTGGCCGACCAGGCGCAGCGCCGTCTCGACGATGACCTGCTCGGACAGGACGGTGCCCTGCTTGGTGGGGCGCCGCCGGCGGCGCTCGGGTTCGGGAACGACGCGGTCGGTCATGGCCGCCGAGCTTACGACAACGCCATTGACGTGTGAAGTGCCGGACGGTTTCATCTCAACCTCCACCCGGAGTCGGCCCGACCTCGGCCGGAGCGTGAACGCTCCGGGTGCGGACACCCCCATGTCGGCGCGCCCGTCGCGTGTGCGCGCCCTCCCCCACGACAGATCTCGGCGGTGATCCATTGGCTAGGACGGTCAAGGACCGGGGCCCGGTCCCGGACGGCGGCTCGGCGGCCGCGATGCGCAGGACGGTCGGCGTCGGCGGCGTGGTGGTGATCGCCGCGTCCAGTACCGCGGCCACCACCAGCATCGGCATCGGCCTGGGCCTGATGGCGGGCGTGGTCGGCCTGCACCTGCCGGCCATCATGCTGCTGGCGTTCCTGCCGGTGCTCGGCATCGCCGCCGGCTACGGCCGGCTCGGCCGTGACGACCCGGACGCGGGCAGCAGCTACCGCTGGGTGGGCCGGGCGCTCAACCCGTGGCTGGGCTTCCTCACCGGCTGGGTGAACATCCTGACCACCGTGGTGTTCATGGCGTACACCACCACGGTCACCGGCTCGGCGATCATCCAACTGCTCGGCAAGGCCGGGCTGCACTCGGTCGGCGGGCTGGCACTGGACGCGGACTCCAGCTTCCAGGCCACCCTGATCGGCATGCTGGTGCTGCTGACCGCCACCGTCGTCGCGGTGCGCGGCCTGGACCTGGCGGCGGCGCTGCAGAAGTACCTGCTGATCTTCGAGTACGCGGTCCTGCTGGCGTTCTGCGGCTACGGCCTGTTCGCCGGCGACCAGCCGTTCTCGCTCGACTGGTACGACCCGTTCGCCATCCCGTCGTTGGCGGCGCTGGCCCAGGGCATGGTGCTGGCGGTCTTCTGCTACTGGGGCTTCGAGTCGGTGTTCAGCGTCGGCGAGGAGGTGCACGACCCGAAGGACGCCTCCCGGGGCGGCTTCTGGTCCCTGCTGATGATGCTCGGGCTGTTCCTGTTCGCCGGCACCGCCTTCCAACGGGTGCTGCCGATGGACGAGTTGGCCGACAACGGGGCCAGCGGACTGGCGTACTTCGCCGACCGCCTCGCCCACCAGCCGCTGGCCGCACTGCCGTTGGTCGCCCTGATGTTCTCCGCCGCCGCCTCGCTGCAGGCCTCGGTGATCCCCACCGCCCGCGGCACCTACGCGATGGGCCGGGACGGCACCCTCGGCCCGGTGTGGACCCGGCTCCACCCGCGCCACCGCACCCCCGCCGTCGGCACCTGGCTGATCACCGGCATCTCGCTGCTGCTGGCGGCGCTCTCGCTGGTGATCCCGACCGTCACCGAGCTGATCTCGGCCACCGTCAACGCGATCGGCATCGTGGTCGCGCTGTACTACGCGCTCACCGCGATCGCCTCCGCGGTGCGCTTCCGCCACCTGCTGCGCGAGGACCTCGCCGAGGGGCTGAAGGCGGTGGTCGCGCCGCTGCTCGGCGCGGCGGTGCTGCTGCTGGTCGGCGGCTACCTCGCCTGGACCTTCTACGACTCCACCGACCACTTCGAACTCGCCGCCGACAACGGCTGGTTCGAGCTGTCCGTGCCGGTGCTGATGATCGGCAGCGGACTCGTCGCCGCCGCGTGGTCGCGGTTCCGCCGCCGCTCGGCGTACTTCACCGGCGAACCGGCCCCCACCGCCGCCTGACATCCACCTGACCGTCAGTCAACTCCCGTACCCGGAAGAGAAATCGGAGCACCACCCATGACCCACGCCGACCTGGTCCTCACCGGAGGACCGATCCACACCGGCGACAGCGCGCGGACCCGGGCCACCAGCCTGGCCGTCTCCGGCGAGCGGATCGTCGCGGTGGGCCACGACGAGGTACGGGAGTTGATCGGCCCGCGCACCGAGGTCGTGGACCTGCACGGCAAGCTGCTGATCGCCGGCTTCCAGGACGCGCACGTCCACGCGGTGTACGGCGGCGTCGAGATGGCCGAGTGCGACCTGACCGGCACCGTCGGGGTCGCCGAGTACCTGGAGCGGATCGCCGGGTACGCCGCCGCCAACCCGGACCGGGCCTGGATCACCGGCGGCGGCTGGTCCCTGGAGAGCTTCGAAGGCGGCCTGCCCACCCGGCAGTTGCTCGACCGGGTGGTACCGGACCGGCCGGTGCTGCTGGCCAACCGCGACCACCACGGCGCCTGGGCCAACACCCGCGCGCTGGAACTCGCCGGACTCACCCGCGACACCCCCGACCCCGCCGACGGCCGGATCGAACGCGAGCCGGACGGCACCCCCAGCGGCATGCTGCAGGAGGGCGCGGTCGGCCTGGTCGGTCGGCACACCCCCGACACCACCGCCGCCGACCGCCTCGCCGGACTGCTGCGCGCGCAGGCGCTGCTGCACTCGATGGGCATCACCGCCTGGCAGGACGCGCTGCTCGGCGAGTTCGGCGGCCATCCCGACCCGTCCGACGCCTACCGGACCGCCGCCGAGGACGGCACGCTGACCGCCCGGGTGGTCGGCGCACTCTGGTGGGACCGCGAGCGCGGCGCCGAGCAGATCCCCGAACTCGTCGAGCGCCGCGCGACGTCGAGCCACGGACGGTTCCGCGCCGGATCGGTGAAGATCATGCAGGACGGCATCGCGGAGAACTTCACCGCTGCCCTCACCAGCCCCTACCTGGACGGCTGCGGCTGCGCCACCGGCAACAGCGGCCTCAGCTTCGTCGACCCGGTCGCGCTGCGCTCGCACGTCACCGCACTCGACGCGCTCGGCTTCCAGGTGCACTTCCACGCGCTCGGCGACCGCGCCGTCCGCGAGGCCCTCGACGCGATCGAGGCCGCCCGCGCGGCGAACGGCCGGCGGGACACCCGGCACCACCTGGCACACCTGCAGGTGGTCCACCCCGACGACGTGGCGCGGTTCGCCGCACTCGGCGCGATCGCCAACATCCAGCCGCTGTGGGCCGCGCACGAGCCGCAGATGGACGAGCTCACCATCCCCTTCCTCGGGCCCGAACGCGCCGCCTGGCAGTACCCGTTCGGCGACCTGCTGCGCAGCGGGGCCACCCTGGCCGCCGGCAGCGACTGGCCGGTCTCCAGTCCCGTCCCGCTCGAAGGCATCCACGTCGCCGTCAACCGCCGCGAACCCGGCGCCGCCCCCGACACCCCCGTCTTCCTCCCCGAACAGCGCCTCGACCTGGCCACCGCCCTCGCCGCCTACACCGCCGGCACCGCCCACCTCAACCACCTCGACGACACCGGCATCCTCCGCCCCGGCCACCTCGCCGACCTCGTCGTCCTCGACCGCGACCCCTTCGCCGCCCCCACCGACGAGATCGCCGCCACCCAGGTCCTGCGCACCTACGTCGGCGGCCGGGCCGTGCACGTCACCGAGTAGCCGCCGCGGCGAAGTGGTAACCGCCCGGTCCGGCAGGGTGTCAGGACGGTGCCGGGCGGCCTGACAGGGTGTTCGTTGCCGGGTGGGGGAGGGCGCGGTTAGCGTCCGTGGGCGTACGGACCCCACATCCCCGGAAGCAGGTACGGCATGGCTACCGTCAACGGCGGCGTCTCCTTCTGGTACGCGGCCGACGGACTGCCGGCGCGGCGACCGGCGCTTACCGGGGACGTCGCGGCGGACGTCTGCGTGGTCGGGGGCGGGTACACCGGGCTGTGGACCGCGTACTACCTGAAGAAGGCCGCGCCGGAGCTCGAAATCGTGCTGCTGGAACGGGAGTTCTGCGGATACGGGGCGTCCGGTCGAAACGGCGGGTGGCTGTACAACGGCATCGCGGGGCGGGAGCGCTACGCCCGGCTGCACGGGGTGGCGGCGGCCCGGCGGCTGCAGCTGGCGATGAACGACACGGTCGCCGAGACCCTGCGGGCGGCCGCGGCGGAGGGCATCGACTGCGACGCGCACCAGGGCGGGGTGCTCACCGTGGCCACCAGCGAGGCCCAACTGGGCAGGCTGCAAGCGGCGTTCGAGCACGAGACGGCCTTCGGCGCGGACGACGTGCAGTACCTGGACGCCGCGCAGACCGCCGAACGGCTCCACGTGCAGGGCGCGTTGGGCTCGACCTGGAGCCGGCACGGCGCGCGCGTCCACCCGGCGAAGCTGGTGCTCGGGCTGGCGGCGGCCGTGGAGCGGCTCGGCGTGAAGGTCCACGAGTCCACGCCCGTCACGGAGTTGGCGAGCGGACGGGCCGTCACCCCGGACGGCACGGTGCGGGCCCGCCACGTGCTGCGCTGCACCGAGGGGTTCACCGCCGAGCTGCGCGGGCACAAGCGCGCCTGGCTGCCGATGAACTCCTCGATGATCGCCACCGAGCCGCTGCCGGCCGAAGTGTGGGACGCGATCGGCTGGGACGGCCGCGAGGTGCTCGGCGACGAGGCGCACGCCTACATGTACGCGCAGCGCACCGCCGACGACCGGATCGCACTCGGCGGCCGCGGCCACCCGTACCGCTACGGCTCGCGGATCGACCAGGACGGGCGGACCCCGGACGCGACGGTCGGTCAACTGCGGGCCGTCCTGGGCCGGATGTTCCCCGCGGCGGCCGACGCCCGGATCGACCACGCCTGGTCGGGGGTGCTCGGGGTGCCCCGCGACTGGTGCGCCACCGTCGACCTCGACCCGGCGAGCGGCCTCGGCTGGGCGGGCGGCTACGTCGGCAGCGGTGTGGCCACCACCAACCTGGCCGGCCGGACCCTGCGCGACCTGGTGCTCCGCGACCTCGGCCGCACCGGCGACACCGACCTCACCACCCTGCCCTGGGTCTCCCACCGCGTCCGCCGCTGGGAGCCCGAACCGCTCCGCTACCTCGGCGTCCACACCCTCTACTCCGTCTACCGCCACGCCGACCGACGGGAGACCACCACCACCTCCGCCCTGGCCACCCTCGCCGACCGCATCTCGGGCCGCCACTAACGCTTCTTCTTGGACGACGCCGGGCCATCAGGGGGTCAGGGGCGGTGCAGGACCGAGGCTTCGAAGGTGCGGAAGTCGCGTTCCTGCTGCCACTCCAGCGCCGCCTTGGGGCTCGCGGCCAGCAGTGCGCGGCACCTGGGGGAGGGCTCGGTGCCCAGCGGGCGGCCGGAGCACTCGGGGACGGGCTGGAAGCCGTCGCGGTCGCGCCAGAGGCTGCGGCCGGCGGCGAAGCCGTACTCGAGGGAGGTGCGGGCCAGGTCCTTGAGGTCGCGGTAGGAGAGGCCGTACTGCTGGGTGGCCCGGACGTACTCGTGGGTGATGTCGATCCGCTCGACGCCCGGGTCGTCGGTGGACAGCGCGGTCGGGACGCCGTACTTGCGGTAGAGCGGGAACGGGTGGTCCGGGCCGGAGACCTGGAGGATCTGGGCGTTGCTGGTCAGCGGCACCTCGATCAGGACCTTGCGCTCCGCGAGGGTGCGCAGCAGGTCCGCCGAGTCGTCCTCGTGCACCACGTCGACGCCGTGCCCGATCCGCTCGGCGTGCCCGGTGGTGACCGCCTCGCGGATGTGGAAGCGCAGGTCCTCCGGCTTGACCAGGCCGGGGACCAGCTCGCCCGCGTGCAGGCTGATGTGCGCCTTCGGGTAGAGCGGGTGCAGGAAGTCCAGCATCTGCATCTGGAGCCGGTAGTTGTCCAGCGAGGACTGGTAGTCCTCGGGCTGGACCAGGTTCACCGCGACGAAGCGCTCGTCCTGGGAGGCCAGTTCCATGCCCAGCAGCAGCTGGGCGAAGACCCGCGCCGGGGTGGACGCCCGGGAGGCCTGCGAGATGATCCGCACCGTGACCGCGCAGCCGGGGCGGGCCCCGGCCGTGCCGCACTGCTCGGTGCCCTGGTATTCGGCGAGCCCCTGGTCCAGGTCGCTGCGGGCCGAGTCCACCAGCGCCTGGACCTGGCCGTCCGCCAGCAGCTTGCCGCGCAGCGCCGCGAAGTCCGGGTCGAAGCCGACCTTCGCGGCCAGCGCCGCCACGCCGACCGAGGCCGGGGTGATCATGGTCTCCAGGTAGCTCTGGTGCTGGGCCGCCATGGTGTCGGTCACCTCGGCCAGCATCCGGCCCGGGTGGCGCCAGCTGGCCTCGCCGAACTTCCCGAAGGTGGCGAAGAAGTGGTCGTGGCCGGACTCCGGGCCGGGGGTGAAGTCCTGCATCGACCAGGCCCGGATCACCGCGGTGCGGAACCCCTGGTCGTCGATCGCGTCCTGGGCGGGCCGGGCGGTGGCCGGGCAGGGGCCGGTCATCGAGGTGTAGGTGGCGGAGTCGATGCAGAGCCCGTCGTCCGCCGCCAGCTGGATCAGCAGCTCGGTGGAGACCGCGCCCGAGAGGTGGTTGTGCAGGTCAGCGCCCTTCGGCAGCTCCCGCAGGAACGCCCCGAGCCGCCCGGGGTCGTTGCGGATCGCCTCCAGCTTCCGGGCCACGGCGGGCTCGGACGGACGGGACCCGGGCGTCTGCGCCTCGGCGTGGGCGGGGGCCAGCGGGAGCAGCAGTGCCGCGCACGCGACGACGGCGGCCGTGGTGGTTCGGCGTAGCGAGATCATGAACGCCATGCTGACGGTCCGTCAGCATGGGCGTTCCGGCTGCCCGCGCGTGTCGTCGGTACACCATCCGAACGGGTGGCATGCCCGGGGCGGGTACGGGGAAGGGCCGGGGCAGTCCCGAGGCGGGGCCGAGGCCCCGCCTGCGGCGCGCGGGCCTACTTGGCGCGCTTCTCCTTCTCCTTCTGCCGCTCGCTCTCCTTGCGGACGTCCGCCTGGGTGGCGCGCTCGCGCTGCAGCCACTCCGGGTTCTCGTCCCGCAGGGCGTTGATCTGCTCGGTGGTGAGCGCCTCGGTCACCCCGGCGCGGGCCAGGCCGGTGACGGAGACGCCGAGGCGGGCGGCGACCACCTGGCGCGGGTGCGGACCGGTGCGGCGCAGCTCGGCGAGCCAGGCCGGCGGCTCGGCCTGCATGGCGTTCAGCTGGTCGCGGGTCACCACGCCCGCCTGGAACTCCTCGGGCGTGGCCGCCAGGTAGATCCCCAGCTTCTTGGCCGCGGTCGCGGGCTTCATGGACTGGGAGGTCTTCGGCTTGGGCGTGTTCATGCGCTCAAGGGTAAGGCAGAGCGTGACCACCCCGGTGACGGTGGGTAGCCTGGCTGCGTGACAGAGACCCAGCCGACCGCCGCCTTCCGCCTCGTGTACGTCCCCGGGGTGACCCCCACCAAGTGGCTGCGGGTGTGGGCCGAGCGCTTGCCGGACGTGCCGCTGGAGCTGCTCCAGGCGACCGCCGCGGAGGGCGCGGACCTGCTGGTCGGCGGCGGTGCGGACGCCGGACTGGTGCGGCTGCCGGTGGACCGGACGGTGCTGAGCGCGATCCCGCTGTACACCGAGGCCACGGTGGTGGTCTTCCCCAAGGACCACTGGCTGGCCGCCGCGGAGGAGGTCGCCGTCGACGACCTCGCCGAGGAGGTCGTCTTCCATCCGCAGGACGACACGCTGGTCTGGGAGCAGCTGCCCGGCCGTCCCGCGTTCGAGCGCCCGGCGACCACCGGCGACGCGATCGAGCTGGTCGCGGCCAACGTCGGCGTGCTCGCGGTGCCGCAGTCGCTGGCCCGGCTGCACCACCGGCGGGACCTGACCTACCGGCCCCTGGTGGACGTCCCGCAGTCGCAGGTGGCGCTGGCCTGGCCGGAGGCCGCCACCACCGACCTGGTGGAGGAGTTCATCGGCATCGTCCGCGGCCGCACCGCCAACAGCTCGCGCGGCCGGGCCGCCGCCGACCGGCAGCCGGACGCGAAGAAGGCCGACGCGAAGAAGCAGCCGCCGAGGAAGGCGGCGAAGGCGGCGCAGGGCCAGAAGCCGGCGCCGGGTCAGAAGTCGCCGCAGAGGAAGACCGGGGCGCGCACCCCGGCGCGCCCGCCGCAGGCCAGGAAGGGCCGCAAGCGCGGCTGAGCCCGGGAGAGTTGACGAACCGTCGGGTCCGGCCGGGAGGGGCTTCCGGCTGGTGGGACGGTGTGGCCCCCATCATGGTCGACGGGCATGCTTGCCCTACCGACCGAGGAGGATGGCCACGATGGCGCACGCACGGGCCGGGCAGCCGGCCGAGCCGCAGGACCTGATCGACGTCGCCCAGTTGGTGACGGCGTACTACACGCTCCACCCGTCCCCGGCGGAGGTCGCCCAGCGGGTGGCGTTCGGCACCTCCGGGCACCGGGGGTCGTCCCTGCGGACGGCGTTCAACGAGGACCACATCGCCGCGACCGCCCAGGCGATCTGCGACTACCGGGCCGAACAGGGCACCACCGGGCCGCTGTTCCTCGGCATCGACACCCACGCGCTGTCCGAGCCGGCCCGGGCCACCACGCTGGAGGTGCTGGCCGCCAACGAGGTCACGGTGCTGCTGGACAGCGCCGACGGGTACACCCCGACCCCGGCCGTCTCGCACGCCATCCTCACCCACAACCGCACCCGCCCGTCGGCCCTCGCCGACGGCATCGTGGTGACCCCCTCGCACAACCCGCCCGCCGACGGCGGCTTCAAGTACAACCCGCCGCACGGCGGACCGGCCGACTCCACCGCCACCGGCTGGATCGAGCGCCGCGCCAACGAACTGCTGGCCGCCGGCCTCGCGGGCGTCCGGCGGATTCCGTACACCCGGGCGCTGGCCGCCGTCACCACCGGCCGCTACGACTTCCTCGGCGCGTACGTCGACGACCTGCCCGCCGTCCTGGACCTGGACGCCGTCCGCGCCTCCGGGCTGCGGATCGGCGCCGACCCGCTCGGCGGCGCCGCGGTCGCGTACTGGGGACGGATCGCCGAGACGCACCGGCTCGACCTCACGGTGGTCAACCCGCTGACCGACCCCACCTGGCGGTTCATGACGCTGGACTGGGACGGCAAGATCCGGATGGACTGCTCCTCCCCGTACGCGATGGCCTCGCTGATCGAGCGGCGGGACGCCTTCGCGCTCGCCACCGGCAACGACGCGGACGCCGACCGGCACGGCATCGTCACCCCCGACGGCGGGCTGATGAACCCCAACCACTACCTGGCCGTCGCCATCGACCACCTGTACCGCCACCGGGACGGCTGGCCGGCCGTCGCCGCCGTCGGCAAGACCCTGGTGTCCTCCTCGATGATCGACCGGGTGGCCGCCCGGCTCGGTCGGCCGCTGCTCGAAGTCCCGGTCGGCTTCAAGTGGTTCGTCGACGGGCTGCTCACCGGCAGCGTCGCCTTCGGCGGCGAGGAGTCCGCCGGGGCGTCCTTCCTGCGCCGCGACGGGCAGCCGTGGACCACCGACAAGGACGGCATCCTGCTCGCCCTGCTGGCCTCCGAGATCACCGCCGTCACCGGCCGCACCCCCTCCGAGCACTACCGGGACCTCACCGCCGAGCACGGCGACCCCGTGTACGCCCGGGTCGACGCCCCCGCCGACCGCGCGCAGAAGGCCGCCCTGGCCGCGCTCGACGCCTCGCAGGTCACCGCCGACGAACTGGCCGGCGAGCCGATCACCGCCGTCCTCACCCACGCCCCCGGCAACGGCGCGGCGATCGGCGGCCTCAAGGTCTGCACCGAGAACGCCTGGTTCGCCGCCCGGCCGTCCGGCACCGAGGACGTCTACAAGATCTACGCCGAGAGCTTCCTGGGCGCCGACCACCTCACCCGGGTCCAGGACGAGGCCCGCACGCTGGTCGGGGAGGTGCTGGCCAAGCTGTAGTCCGGTGTCGATGGGTGTTGCATTGCGATCCTTGATGTTCGAAGATGTTTGATGTAGCTCGGCGAGTCGTCGAGCCGTGTTGTCGAACCATGAAGGAGTCCCGCGGTGCACAAGACGGTCACCAAGCTGGCCGACGGCCGGGAACTGGTCTACTACGACGCCGAGCCGGGCCTGTCCCGGGACGCCGTGGACCGGCGGCCGCTCGATCCCGCGGACAGCGCCTCCGAGATCCGCGTCGACCCGTTCACCGGCGACCCGGTGACCATCGCCGCGCACCGCCAGGGCCGGATCTACCACCCGCCGGCCGACGAGTGCCCGCTCTGCCCCTCGCGGGACGGGCGGCTGAGCGAGATCCCGGCGGACGACTACCAGGTCGCGGTCTTCGAGAACCGCTTCCCGTCGCTCGCCTCCTCCTCGGCCGCCCACGTCGTCCCCTGGGAGGAAGGCCCGTACGCGCTCGGCCCCGGCGCCGGGCGGTGCGAGGTGGTCTGCTTCACCTCCGACCACGGCGCCTCCCTCGGCGACCTCACCGAGGACCGGGCCCGCCTGGTGCTGGACGCCTGGACCGACCGCACCGCCGAGCTGTACGCCCGCCCGGACGTCCGGCAGGTCTACTGCTTCGAGAACCGCGGCGCCGACATCGGCGTGACGCTCGGCCACCCGCACGGCCAGATCTACGCCTTCCCGTTCACCACGCCGCGCACCGCCCAGGCCGTCGCCCGCGCCGCGGAGTACCGGGCGAGCACCGGGCGCAACCTCTCCGAGGACGTGCTGGCGGCCGAGCGCGCCACCGCCGGGGAGCCCGGCTCCCGGGTGGTGCTGGCCGGCGAGCACTGGACGGCGTTCGTCCCGTTCGCCGCCCGCTGGCCGTACGAGGTGCACCTCTACCCGAACCGCCGGGTCGCCGACCTCACCGCGCTGACCGAGGACGAGCGCGCCGAGTTCCCGCGGCTCTACCTCGACCTGCTGCGCCGCTTCGACCGGCTCTTCCCCGAGCCGGCCCCGTACATCGCCGCCTGGCACCAGGCGCCGCGCCCGGCCGAGGCCGAACTGGCGCTGCACCTGGAGCTGTTCACGGTGCGCCGGACCGCCACCAAGCTGAAGTACCTGGCCGGTACGGAGTCCGGGATGGGCGCGGTGATGAACGACATCCGCCCGGAGACCGCCGCCGCGACGCTGCGCGAGCTGTAACCGCCCGGTTCGGGCCGCAGGCCGCTCGGGGCGCCCCCGCCCCGGGCGGCCTGCGGCGTGCCGGGCCCGGACCGCCGAAGGCGCCGACCCGGGGTCGTACGTGCGAGAGCCGCCCGGCGCGGACCTCGCGCGCCGGGCGGCTCTCGGTGGCGGACGGCTCAGGAGACCCGGTGGGCGCCCTGCGAGGGGGTGGCGGTGAAGGTGACCGGGGCGGTGTACCCGGCCTCGGCGAAGGCGGCGTGCACGGCGTCCGCCACCGCGGCGAGCCGGTCGGTGTCCACCAGGGCGAGCACCGAGCCGCCGAAGCCGCCGCCCATCATCCGGGCGCCCAGCGCGCCGGCGGCGTTGGCGGCCGCCACCGCCAGGTCGGTCTCCGCGCAGGAGACCCGGTAGTCGTCGCGCAGCGAGGCGTGGCCCGCGGTGAGGATCGGGCCGAGGGCGCGCGGATCGCCGGCGTCCAGCGCCCGGATGGTGTCCAGGACCCGCTGGTCCTCCGTCACCACGTGCCGCAGCAGTGGGCGCAGCTCGGCGGGCAGCTTCTCCTCGGCCGCCGCCAGCTCCGCGGCCTCGACGTCGCGCAGCGCCCGCACGCCGAGCAGGTCGGCGGCCCGCTCGCAGCCCGCCCGCAGACCGGCGTAGGCGCCGTCGCCGAGGTCGTGCTTGACCCGGGTGTCGATCACCAGCAGGGTCAGGCCCACCGCCGGGAGGTCGAGCGGGACCTGACGGCCGGTCAGGTCGCGGGTGTCGAGGAAGTAGGCGTGCCCCGCGACGCAGCAGCTGGAGGCCATCTGGTCGAGCGCGCCGCAGGGCACCCCGACGAAGGCGTTCTCGGCGCGCTGGGCGATCAGCGCGCGGGCCGGGGCGTCCAGGCCGAGGCCGTACAGCTCGTCCAGGGCGATCGCGGTGGCGCACTCCAGGGCCGCGGAGGAGGAGAGTCCGGCGCCGGTCGGGACGTCGGAGTCGAAGGCCAGGTCGGCGCCGCCCACCGGGTGCCCGGCCTCCGCCAGCGCCCAGAACACGCCCGCCGGGTACGCCGCCCAGCCGGGGACCGGGCCGGGCGCCAGGTCGGCCAGCACGAGCTCGGTGACCCGCCCGTCGCCCTGGGCGCTGTACAGCCGGATCCGGCCGTCGGCGCGGCGGCGGGCGGCGACCCGGGTGGTGTGCGGGAGGGCGGCGGGCAGGACGAAGCCCTCGTTGTAGTCGGTGTGCTCGCCGATCAGGTTGATCCGGCCGGGCGCGGCCCACACGCCCTCGGGGGAGTCGCCGTAGACGGCGGTGAAGGCGGCGGCGGCATCGGTGGTCATCGGGCGGCTCCAGCGGCGTGCGACAGGTACAAGGGTAGAGCGCAATACTTCAACATATTCAAACACAGCACACCAGAGACGAACAGATGTGTACTGTCGGGTGCGGTGCGGTTCCCGGGCACTATGCTGCTGGCTTCTGCAGGATTCCGGACGGAGAAGACGGTGACCGACGGCGGACTGCTCGCGGCGCAGCGGCGGGCGCTCATCCTCGACCTGGTGCGGCGGGACGGCGCGGTGAAGGTCGCCGAACTGGTCGATCAGCTCGGCGTCTCCGACATGACGATCCGCCGCGACCTGGACGCGCTGACCCGCTCCGGCGCGGTGCAGAAGGTGTACGGCGGCGCGGTCGCCCGCACCGCCAGCGCCGACGAGCCCGGCTTCGAGGCCAAGTCGGGCCTGGAGTCCGACACCAAGGCCGCGCTCGCCGAAGCCGCCGCCGCCCTGGTGCAGCCCGGCAGCGTGGTCGCCCTCTCGGCCGGCACCACCGCGTACGCCGTCGCCGCCCGGCTGCTGGACGTCACCGGACTGACCGTGGTCACCAACTCGCTGCCGGTCGCCGAACTGGTCCGCGCCCGCGGCGAGGAGGCTCCCGCCCTGCTGCTCACCGGCGGGGCCCCCACCCGGTCCGCCGCGCTGGTCGGCCCGCTCGCCGACCAGGCCATCCGCTCGCTCCACGTCGACCTGCTGATCATCGGCGCCCACGGCGTCAGCGAGCACGCGGGCCTGACCACCCCCAACCTGGCCGAGGCCCAGACCAACCGCGCCCTGATCGCCTCCGCCAGCCGGGTCGTCGCCGTCGCCGACCACACCAAGTGGGGCGTGGTCGGCCTCAGCAGCTTCGCCGCCCTGGCCGACCTGCACACCTTCATCACCGACCAGGGCCTGCCGCCGCACGCCCGCACCGTGCTCACCGAGCAGTGCGGCGAACTCCTGGTGGTCTGACCGGGCTACGCGTTCCCGGTCAGTGGTCGGACCCGGTCCAGATCACTTCCTTGCGGTCCGACCCGGCGCCGTAGGTGAACTGGACGGTGAACGGGTCCGAGGTGCCGTTCGGCAGCGCGTAGGGCTCTTGGAGGGTGGACTCCTGGCCCGGGGCGACCGAGTCGGCGAGGAACTTCATGCCGTCGCTGCCGTCGATCACCGGGAAGAGCAGCGTGCCCTTGGCGTCCTGCACGAACGGCGAGCCCGAGCCGTACAGCGAGAGCTGCTTCGACCCGGTGTTCACCACGGTGATCTTCATCAGGACGATGGTCGCGTTCTTCGGCGCCTTGAAGACGGTCTCGTCCGGGGTGTACGGCACCAGCGGCGCCAGCGTGACCTTCAGGCCGTCCGGATAGGTGTAGGACTGGCCGATCGACAGCCGCCGGGCCTTCTGGTCCGCCGCCTGCTCCGCGGCCTTCCTGTCGCGCTCGGCCTGCAGCCGCCTGGCCTCGTCCTCGACCTTCTTGGCCTCGGCGTCCGACTGCGCCTTCTGCTGCGCCCACTGCTCGTCGGCGCGGCTGCGGGCGGCGGCCCGCTCCTGGCCGGCGGTGTGCACCTGCGCGGCGACGAACACGCCGGTGCCGACCGAGACCAGCAGGCCGAAGCCGCCCAGGATCACGCCGGTGAGCGCCATCCCGCGGTTGGTCGCCTGCCCCTTGCGGGCGTAGCCCAGGCCGACCGCGCCGAAGATCACGGCCAGCAGCGCCGGGAGCCAGGCCAGCCAGAACAGGATCACGGCCAGGCTGAGGAAGGCGCCGACGATGCCGAGCACCATCGCCGCGACGCCCTGGGAGTTGCGCGGCAGCGGCGCCGGCACCGGGTACGGGGGCCAGTACGGCGGAACGGGGACCGCACCGGGGGCGCCGATCGCGTCCTGCGGTGGCGCTCCGGCAGGACCGCCGGTCGCACCGGCGGGACCGCCTGCCGCGCCGATCGCGTCCTGGGACGTCGCTCCGGCGGGGACCGGAGCCGGCACGGCCCACGGGTTGGCGGGGGCCGGCGTCTCCTCGGGCTGCGGGTGGTCGGGCGGGACGGGAGCGGTCATGCGGCGGCGTCCTTCAGGTGCGTCGATCTGATGATCGGACATTCGATCTCAACCCCGTAGTCTGTCCTGACTCCGCGTCGGCCGTGAAATCGTTTTCCGCGGGCCCGGCAGCCACGGCCTGGTCTGGACCACTGGACGATTCGGCCGGACGCCGCGCACACTGCTGCGGTGACGCTCCGACCGCCGTACGCCGGGCTGGAACTGCATGACCTGGAGGTTCCGGACCCCGGGCTGCTCCCGTTCGCCGCCGGGACCTTCGACTCGATCGGGCCGCTCTCCCGAGCGGGGTTCCCGCACCGCCACTCCTTCTACGAGGTCGCCTACCTGACCGAGGGGAGCGGAGTGCACGTCATCGACCTGGCGGAGCACGTCATCCAGCCGCCGAACCTGTACGTGATCCTGCCCGGCCAGGTGCACCACTGGGGGCGGGCGCGCGGGCTGGACGGCTGGGTGATGCTCTTCAACGAGGACTTCCTGCACCGGCAGCCCGAGGACATCGCCCTGCTGCGCGGGCTCGCCGCCGCCACCGGCCACCGCCTCGCCGCCCGTCCGCACCGTGAACTCTCGCACCTGCTACGCGAGTTGACCGAGGAGTACCGCTACGCGGCGGAGGGTCGGCCGGGCGTCCTGCAGGCGCTGCTGCACGTCCTGCTGGTCCGCGCCCTGCGGGCGGCCCGCGCCGAGTACCCGGCCGCCACCCCGCCGAAGCCGGCCCGCCCGCTGGTCGACCGGTTCACCCGGATGATCGCCGACGCCACCCGCCCCGACCGCTCGGTGCTCGCCCTCGCCCGCGAACTCGGGGTCTCCGCCGGTTACCTGCACGAGGTGGTGAAGGAGGCGACCGGACGCACCCCGGCCCGGCTGATCCGCGAACAGCAGACCCTGGAGGCGAAGCGCCTGCTGGCGACCACCGACCTGACGGTCCGCCAGGTCGCGGCCGCGGCCGGCTTCTCGGACCCGGCGTACTTCTGCCGCTTCTTCCGACGCGAAGTCGGCTGCACGCCGGGGGAGTTCAGGGGGAGCGCGGGCTGAGCGGGGCGTGGTCCTACGGGGTGGGCGGGTGCCGGCGACGGCGCTCAGGGCCCGGGGCCGGCGCTGCGAAAAGGCGTGGAGCCGGGGCGCTTGGTCGTGCCAGGGTGCGGGCATGCATGTGTCCGACGCTGACCGGGTGCTCCGGGAACTCCACGCCACGCTCGAACGCCGCAAGCGCCCGGAGGACGTCGCGGAGCTGATCCGGGACCTGCACGCCGCCCTCGGTGGCACCCTCGACCCGGTCGCCGCGCGGGCGCTCGCCAAGGCGGCCGAGTACTCGCTGCGCAACCTCTGGCACGGCTACACGTCGATGTCCGAGGAGTTCGCCCGACCGGTCGGCGCCGCCCGTCAACTCGCCGCCGCCGCCCAGCTGTTCCCCGAGCTGCCGGAGATCCCGGCGGAGGCCGCCGACGACCCGGCGCGGATCGCCGAACTGATCCGGGCGGCCGGCCGGCAGATCGGACGGCAGGACGGGCAGGACGACTTCGGGCTCGACCGGCTGGACCGGGCCGGGCGGGCCGCCGCCGGACTCGGCGACCTCTCCGCCCGCCGGTACAACAAGCGCTTCCGGCTGCTGCTCCGGCTGGAGGCCAAACTGGTCCGGCTGATCCACGAACAGCGCCGCCGCGAGGTCACCCTCACCGGCAAGGGCGCGCTCGCCGCCCGGCTGCCGTACGACCTGTTCGCCGCCGACCCCGACACCGCCGCCTTCATCGCCTACCGCACCGCCCGCGGCCACCAGCGCAGCGTCTTCACCAACGGGCCGCAGCGCCGCGTCCACGACGAGGTCGGCGAGGCGCTGCTGGAGCGCCTGCGCGAACACCCCGACCGGACCTGCTGGTACGCCCTCGCGCACGTGCACCCCACCGCCGAGGTGCTGGCCCGGCTCAGCGACGCGGAGATCAAGCAGCTGCTGGTGCGCTGGAACGGCGTGCTGCGGGACGCGGCCGCGATGCTGGAGGCCGCCTGGCGCCGCCAGCCGATCGAACGGGCCACCATGGTGGTCCGGCGCGGGCAGGACTCCTCCACCTGGAACCAGGCCGCGCAGTGCTGGAACACCGCCCGCGACCACTGGTTCGCGCTGGTCTTCGAGCTCGGCGAGGAGCGCGTGCTGGACGTCTACTGCCCGGGCAAGGTGCCCCGGCTGATGGCCGCCGACGTCGCCGCCTGGCACCGGCGCAGCGGCGGCGGCCTGCACCCCGACACCCTGGTCTGGGCCGAACTCCCGCTGCCGTGGGAGGTGTTGCGCGGCGAGCGGACCTGTCCGCGGACCCTGGTCGAGGACGTCTGCGCCCGCCACCGGGTCGACCCCGTCGACACCGCCTGGACGGCGCCGCGCCGACCCGCCCGACCCGCCGCGTTCCGTCGCACCCCCGAACTCGTCCACGGCGTCGCCGTCTCCGACCCGCTGGTGGCCGGGCTGCTCCGCTCCGCCGGCACGTACTCGGGCAAGGCCGGCCGGGCGGCGCTCGCCGAGTGGCTCTGAACCCCGGCCCGGGCCGCGCCCGGCGGATGGCTCCGAACCCCGGCCCGGGCCGCGCCCGGCGGACCCGAATCCCGGCCTCCGGTAATCCGTTTGACGGTCCCTCGGGCTCGTACCAGGATCACCGCGGCGGCGTGGAAGCTCTGCGGAGGAGCGCCCGGCTCTGACTTCCGGGTGGCCGCAGGTTCGAATCCTGCCCACGCCGCCGCCTCGCCCTCGCGCGGCGGCTGAGGAATGCACCACGTCCCGCCGCTCGCGTCCATCGACGGCGGTGCGGGCAGGGCCTAGCGTCGGAGCCACCCCCACAAGCGCCGCCGCGCCCGCACCCGATCACTCAAGGTGTCATGTCCCGACCAATGAACCCGTGGCGGGCGGCGACCATCGAGGCACCCGAACGGAGAGCCATGCCCACTCCGCCCCACCAACCCCTCGGCGAGCGGCAGTTCAGCCGCAAGAGCCTGCTCAAGGCGGCCGCGCTGGCCGGTGCCGCGCCCCTGCTGCTCGGCGGCGGCACCGCCCTGGCCCGCGACGCCGTGGGCGGCTCGGCGCCGCTCACCCCCGACTGCCACGACGGGGACGCCCCCACCGAGGAGCAGATCGAGGGCCCCTACTTCAAGCCGGGCTCCCCGCTGCGCACCAACCTGGTCACCCCCGGCACCGCGGGCACCCCGCTGACCGTCAGCGGGTACGTCTTCGGGCGCAACTGCCTGCCGGTCTCCGGTGCGCTGCTGGACTTCTGGCAGGCCGACACCAACGGGAACTACGACAACAGCGGGTACACCTTCCGCGGCCACCAGTTCAGCACGACCAACGGCGCGTTCACCCTGACCACGGTCGTGCCCGGCCTCTACCCCGGCCGCACCCGGCACATCCACGTCAAGGTGCAGGCCCCCGGGCAGCCGATCCTCACCACGCAGCTGTACTTCCCGAACGAGCCGCGCAACTCCACCGACACCATCTTCGACCCGGACCTGGTGATGACGGTCCGCCAGGTCGGCAACGGGCGCGAGGCCGGCTTCGACTTCGTGCTCAACGTGAACGGGACGCCCGCGCCCAGCACCAGCCCCAGCGGCAGCCCCACCCAGGGCTCGCCCAGCCCCAGTCCCAGCCCCAGCACCTCCGGCGGCACCACCACCTGGCAGGTCGGCGCCAGCTACCGGGTCGGGGACCTGGTCACCTACGGCGGCCTCGGCTACGCCTGCATCCAGGCGCACACCGCCTACCCCGGCTGGGAGCCGCCGAACGTCCCCGCCCTGTGGGCCCGCCGCTGACCCGGCGCACCCGGTCCCGCCGCTGACCGCACCCCCACCCCGCGCCCCACGCGCGAGGGCGGTCAGCGGCGGCCCACCCCCACGAACCGGCGGCCCGGGTCCGCTCCCGCGGAGGGGAAACCGGCGAGCTCCCCGGGCCGCCGCCCGCGCCATGGCGCGCCCCGGACGCGGGGTGCCCCGGGCCGCCATGGCGCACCCGCGGCAGGACCGCTCGCGGCCCGCGCCGAGCCCGGCTTCCCGCCGGCCGGCCCGCTCCGGCCGTTGACTAGACTGCGCGGCGATCACGGGACGGACGGCGGGGGCGGGGCGCGATGCGAAGGATGAGCGGACTGGGACGGGCAGCGGTGATCGCGGCGGTCCTCGGCGTACTGATCGCCGGCGTCGGCACCTGGTACGCGCGTTCCGGCGCCGACGTCCGGGCCTACACGGTCGGCGGCAACGACATGGCCCCGGCGTACCACAAGGGCCAGCGGGTGGTGCTGTCCCGGATCGACGCCGGGCAGGTCCGCCGCGGCGACGCGGTGGTCTTCCGGGCCCGGACCGGCCCGCAGGACGGCGACGACTCCGCGCACTTCAAGCGGGTGGTCGCGCTCGGCGGCGACCACCTCACCCAATGCGGCGGCCAGCCGCTCCAGTTGAACGGCACGCCGGTCGACGAGCCGTACCTGCAGGGCCGGCCGGTGAACGACGGCCGCTGCATCGACGTCACCGTCCCCGAGGGCCGGATGTACCTGCTCGGCGACCACCGCGGCGACTCGCTGGACTCCCGCTACTGGACCGAACTCCCGCAGGGCACCGTCCCGTTGTCCGCAGTCGAGGCCCGCGACGACGGCGCCTCGGCGAACCCGCTGATCGTCGGCGCCCTGCTGGCCCTGCTCGGTGTGCTGCTGCTCCCGCTCTCCGGGATCCTCGCCCTGGCCGCCTGGCTGGTCCGCCGCAACGCCCGCCGCCGCCCGCCCGTCGGGTGGCCCGCGGTCGCCAACCAGGCGGTGCCGCAGGCCGGTTCGCAGCCCGCCGACACGCCCTGACCCGTACGCCGGCGCGCACTGTCGGCGGTCGCGTCTACCATGCCGCCCATGCGAGCATCCGGAACCTTCACCGTCGCCGAGTTCACCCCCGCCGAGACGCCCGACGGCGGCGTCGAGACCGCCGTGGCGGTCGGCCTGGCCACCATGCGCAAGGAGTTCGAGGGCGAGATCGCCGGACGCGCGGCGACCCTCTTCACCGCCGCCTTCGACCACGCCGCGGGCGTCGGCACCTACCTCGCCATGGAGTCCTTCACCGGCCGACTCCACGACGCGGAGGGCGCGTTCAACTTCGCCCACTCCGCCACCACGCTCGGCACCTCCCGGGACGGCGAGTACTTCGTCATCGTCCCCGGCAGCGGCACCGCCGCGCTCGCGGGCATCACCGGCACCGGCGGCATCGTGATCGACGAGGACGGCACCCACCGCATCTGGCTGGACTACGAACTCGCCTGACCCGCCACGGGTGGTGACGCTCCGTCAGGCGGAGCGTCGCGCCTCGCGGGCCCACGCGCACAGCACCGGCACGCAGCGCTCCGCGAAGTACTCGTAGTCCGCCGCGGTGTTGTAGACGTGCGTGGAGAGCCGGAAGTAGCCCACGCCGCCGAAGCTGGTGAACGCCGCCTCGACGCCGAACTCGGCGGCCAGCCGGTCGCGCAGCCCGTTCGCGGAGGCGGTGTCCCGGCCCACGCCGGCCGGCAGGCGGACCAGCCGCAGCGCGCTCGCCGGCATCCCGACCTCGACGCCGGCCGGCTCGCCGATCGCCTCCGAGACCGCGGCACCGATCAACTCCTCCGCGTAGTCCGCGAGTTCGGTCATGTACCGGCGGGCCTCGGCCCAACCCCACTGCTGCGCGACGAAGTCCAGCGCGGCGGGGGCGGCCAGATAGGACGTCAGATCCAGCGTGCCCTGGGTGTCGAAGCGCTCGGGGAAGGGCTGCTCGGCGCCCCAGGAGTCGATCAACGGGTAGAGCTGCTCCCGGAGTTCACCACGCGCGACGAGCGCCGCGGTGCCGCGCGGGGCACAGCCGAACTTGTGCAGGTTGCCCACCCAGACGTCGCACTCCACACCGGCCAGCGGGTCCGCCGCCAGCCCGGGCACGTGCGCGCCGTCCACCAGCAGCGGGATGCCCCGCTCGCGGGCCGCCGTGCCGACGGCACCCACGGGCATCCAGCGCGCCGTCGCGGAGGTGATGTGGTCCAGCACGATCAGCGCCGTCCGGTCCGTCACCCCGTCCAGCACCGCCGCCGCGGCCTCCTCCGGGCCCGCCGCCAGCGGGACGTGCACCGTCCGGACCGCGCCGCCCCAGCGCCGCGCGAGCCGCTCCGCGCCCATCGTGACGGCACCGTACCCGTGGTCGGTGACCAGGATCTCGCCGCCCGGCCGGTCCGGCAGGCCCTGGTAGACGACGCTCGCCCCCGCGCTCGCGTTCGGCACCAACGCCAACTTCCCGGCGCCCACGCCCAGGAACCCCGCCACCGCGGCCCGCGCCTGCGCCACCCGCCCCGGCAGCGCCGGGAACCACAGCACCGGCGCGGCCTCCATGCTCTCCCGCCACCGCGCCTGCTCCCGCTGCGCCGCCACCGGCACCGCCCCGAACGACCCGTGGTTCAGGTGCCGCACCGCGGGGTCCAGCGACCATCCGGCCACCGCCGGCCGCCCGTCCTGCAGAACCAACGCCTCCGGCGCGACCGCGGCACCCACGACACTCCTCCGCTCCCCGCCACGGCGACACCCGCCCGGCGACCTGCGGAGATCCTTGCACGGACGATCCCCGCGGCCGGGGTCAGGGCCGGACGGCGCCCATGTACGGCATGACGTCCATGTCGACGATCTCGACGTTCTTGCCGGTGCGCGGGGCGTGCAGGAGCTTGCCGTTGCCGATGTAGATGCCGACGTGGTGCAGGTCCGAGTAGTAGAAGAGCAGGTCGCCGGGCTGGATGTCGGCCTTGGCGATGCGCTTGCCCGCGTTCCACTGGTCCTGCGAGACGCGGGGGAGACTGACCCCGCCGGCCTTGAACGCCATCTGCGTCAGACCGGAGCAGTCGTACGAGTTCGGGCCCTCGGCGCCCCACGCGTAGGGCTTGCCGAGCTGGGCGTAGGCGAAGTCCAGGATCGCCTTGACCTGCCCGGTGGCCGGTCCGGTGTACGACTGGGGCCGGGCCGAACTGCGGGACGCGGTTGCGGAGCCGTCGCCGAGGACGCGGGCCCGGTCGGCGGCCTTGAGGGTGGCGAGGATCCGGCCGGCCTCGCTCAGCTTGGCCTGCACCTCGGTCTTCTTCGCGCTCAACAGGCTGCGGGCCTGGTCGAGTTCGGTGAGCTTGGCGGCGGTCTCGGCGCGCTCCTGGTCGATCGACTGCTGTAGTCGCCTCGCGGTGCGCAGCGCCTCGACCTGCTGCCCGTCGGCGAGCCGCTGCAGGCCGGCCTGCGCCAGGTACGCGTCGGGGGAGGAGCTGAGCACCAGTTGGACGCTCGGGTCGAGGCCGCCGCTGCGGTACTGCTCGGCGGCCAACGCGCCCAGGGTCTCCTGCAGCCGGAGGATCCGGTCCTGCTGTCCGGCCAGGCGCTCCTGCAGCCGGGCGGCCTCGGTCTGGAGCTGCTTGGAGCGCTCCTCGACCTTGTTGTACTGCTCGGTGGCCGCCTCGGCCTCTTCGTAGAGGCCGTCCACCTTGGCCTTGACCTGGTCGAGGCTTGGCGCGGGCTCGGCCCCGGCGTTCGCCGCCGGCAGCAGGACGGCGGCACCGGCGGCCGCGCCGAGCACGGTGAGGCGGGCGCGTCCGGCGGGCCGGGGCCTGCGGTGGTTTCCCATCGGCTGCGGTCTCTCCTCGGGTCGGGCACCCGCCGTCCGGGCGATCACTACGAGACAACTTAGTAGTTCAGTAGAAGGCCCGGCAAGCCACCCCCCACCCACTACGATGAGCGGGCCAACAGCGGCGGAGGGCCAGGAACGGAGCGGAGCGGCGGTGCGCAGACTCGGCGAACTCGAGGCGGAGATCATGGACCGCCTGTGGACCTGGGACCGCCCGGCCACCGTCCGGGAGATCGTCGACGACCTCAACCGGACCCGCCCGCTCGCCTACACCACGGTGATGACGGTCGCCGACATCCTGCACCGCAAGGGCCTGCTGCGCCGCGAGAAGTCCGGCCGGGCCTGGAGCTACCGGCCCGCCTGGACCCGCGAGAGCTACACCGCGGCCCTGATGCGCGACGTCCTCGGCGAGAGCCCCGACCCGACCGCCGCCCTGGCCCGCCTGGTCGAACAGCTCACCCCCGACGAACTCGCCGCGCTGCGCGCCGCGATGGACTCGGTCGGCCGCGAGCAACCCGAGGGCGACCGGTGATCGCGGCGCTGGCACTGCTCGGCTACGCACTGGTGGTCGGCGTGCTCGCCCCGCTGCCCCTCGCCCGGGCGGGCTGGACGCACCGGGCGCCGCGGCTGGCGGTGGCGCTCTGGCAGGGCCTGGCCCTCTCCTTCCTCACCGCGCTGGTGCTGGCGGCCCATCACCTCGCCGTCCCCGGCGCCCACCTGAACGCCGGACTGGTCGGCCTGCTGCACGCCTGCGGCGTCGCCCACCCCACCGGACTGCTGCCCGGCGGCCCCGCCGAGGCCTGGCGGCTGCTGCCGGCCGCCGCCGCGGCGCTCTGGCCGCTCGGCTGGTTCGCGGTGCTGCTGCGCCGCACCCGCCGGCACCGTCGCCGCCACCGCGAGGTGCTCGACCTGGTGGCCGCCCGCGAACCGGGACTGGGCGCGCTGGTGCTGGAGCACGCCGTCCCAGCCGCGTACTGCCTGCCCGGGCGGCGGTCCCGGATCGTGCTCACCCGCGGCGCGCTCGACCTGCTGACGCCCGATCAGATCGCCGCGGTGCTGGCCCACGAGCGAGCCCACGTGGCCGGGCGGCACCACCTGGCCCGGACCGCCGCCGACGCGCTGGCCAAGGCCTTCCCGTTCCTGCCGCTGGCCCGCCTCGGCGCCCGGGAGACCGCGCTGCTCCTGGAGATGGCCGCCGACGACCGCGCGGTGCGCCGCCACCCGCGCACCGTGCTGGCCGCCGCGATGTACCGCGTCGCCGACGGCCAGGTCCCGCACACCGCATTCGCCGCCGGCGGCCCCGACGCACTGGTGCGAGTCCGCCGCCTGCTCACCCCCGCCCCCGCCCCCCACCCCGCCCTCCGCACCGCCGCCGCCCTCACCACCGCCACCGCCCCGATCCTCCCCCTCCTCCTCACCTGCACCCCCTGACCCACCCCGCCCGGGACTCCCTGGCCTGCGGCGCCGGCCAGGGTGGGTTTGCTTCGTTACGGCGGCAGCCTGTGCGGGGGAGTGCTGGCCTACGGCGTCGGCCTGGCGGGGGACTGCTTGCCTGCGGCGCTGGCCCGGAGGGGATTGTTGGCGGCTCTCCCGTAGTCCATGGCCGCCGTGCCCGCGGCTGGGTGTCGGTTACCAGGCGGTGCCTGCGTGCGGGCGGGTCCACAGGGAGACCTGGAGGGTGACTGCCTTGAACCAGGCCTGGTGCATGGCCTCCACCTGCTCTGCGGGGTGTCCCTTCGCGGCCAGGAACGGTCGCATGGTGGCGGTGATCGGGTAGATGAAGGCGATCAGGTAGCGCAGGGGGACCTCCGCTGCTGAGCGTGCGCCGTCGGTGCGGTTCTTCCCGGCTGCGGTGTGGCGGCGGCCGATCTCCTCCTGCTGGGCCAACCACCGCTCGTCGTAGGGGCGTTCGCAGGTGTCCCGGATCCACTGGCCGAACCGCGGTCGCACCGCCGCCAGGTATGCGCCGATCGGCTCGCCCTCGGGCGTGGCGAAGTACGCCACCAGGTGCGGGTGCGAGCCGACGAAGCCGTACCAGACGTCCAGCACCTGCTCGACCTGGTCCTCCAGCACCTGCCCGGCCAGTCGCAGTGCCGCCCGGTCGTCCTCGGTGAACAGCACCGAGGCGGTGAGCTTCGCCAACTCCTCGGCGCCGACCGGCGACTGGGGCTGCGCCGGGTCGTCGTAGCGGTAACCGGGAATCGTGGGAGCGGACATGACGGGTCCTCGCTTTCGTGGGAGCGACGGGAAATGGTCGATCGCTAGGACTCCTCACTGAAAAATCGATGAGGAGTCCTAACTGCCACGACGCTAGCCCGCCCGCGCCGGATCGCGCAAGCATCCCCCGGGCCGGGCAGGCGGATTGACCGACCGTCAGCCCGCCTGGTGCTCGGGGCAGTCCACCCGCAGCGCCTCGGGCGCCAGTGGCGAGTGCAGCAGGTCGCACCAGTCGCCGTCGGCCTCGGTGCGGTGGAAGCGGCAGGTCAGGCAGGTCCGGGCGACGGTGATCCGGCCGGTGCGGTGCAGTGAGGCGATCGCCTCCAGCAGTACCCGCAGCGCGCCGGCCTGCTCGGCGTCCGAGGCGGTGCCGAGCCCGGCCGCCAGCGGCTCGCTCCAGTGGTGCAGGCGCTCCGCGACATCCCGGCCCGGCGCGGTCGGCAGCCAGGCCGCGCGCCGCGAGTCGCCGGGATCGGGCACCGACTCCAGCAGGCCCTTGCGGACCAGCGCCGCGGCCGCGTCGCTCACCGTCGGCGCCGACACCTCCAGCCAGCGGGCGAACGACCCCGTGGACTGCGGTCCCGCGCCCGGCGTGGTGACGCGGAGCAGCAGCTGCGCCTGGGTCACCGACAGGCCCTCACGCCGCGCGGCGTCCCGCAGCATCGCCCGCCCGGCGTCCCCGAGCCGCTCGATCGCGTCGATCAGCCGCCGGTCCAACCCGCGCTCCGCCACACCGCTCCCCTCCGGCCCGCCCACCGCGGCGGCCCCCTGCCCCACCCCACCCGGCCGGGGCAGGGGGCCGCCCAGTCTAGTGGCCGCTCCCGCCCGTGGAACCGAACGCGACCCGCCCACCCGAGCGGTCCGGGCGAACGGGTCGAATCCCAGCGTCATGCGTCCTACGTCGTGCGTCATGCGTCATGCGTCCTACGTCGTGCGTCATGCGTCATGCGTCCTACGTCGTGCGTCAGACGTCGAACGTCGTGCGGCGCGGGCCTACAGCGGAGTGGGCTTGATCATCGCGAACGGCGCGCCCTGCGGGTCGGCGACCACGGTCATCCGGCCGGCCATCATGTCGAACGGCGGGGCCAGCACCGAGCCGCCGGAGCGGACCAGGGCGTCCACCATGGAGTCGGTGTCGTCCACCGCGAAGTAGGTCAGCCAGTGCGGCGGGGTGCCGGGCGGGTCGTTGTCCTGGGTCATCGCCCCGGCCACGGCCCGGCCGCCGACCCGCATCTCCCAGTACTTCTCGGCGCCCTCCATCGGCACCACCTCGATGCCGAGCGCCTCGCCGTAGAAGGCGGTGGCGGCCTCGACGTCGGTGGTGTGCAGCTCGTTCCAGGTCACCGCGCCGGCCTCGTTGACCACCTGCGCGCCGAAGAACTCGCCCGGCTGCCAGACGCCGAACACCGCGCCCTGCGGGTCCGCGGCGATCAGCATCCGCCCGAGCGCGCCGACGTCCATCACCGGGGCGAGCAGGGTGCCGCCCGCGCCGACGATCGCGTCCTGGGTGGCCTGCGCGTCGGTGGTGGCGAGGTAGGTGGTCCACACGGTCGGCGGCTCGGGCATCCCTTCGGGCGCCATCGCCGGGCCGATGCCGGCCGCGGCCTTGCCGTCCAGCTCGCAGACCGCGTACCCGCCGAACTCGGCCGGTCCGGGCTGGCCCTGCCAGCCGAACAGGTCGCGGTAGAAGTCCAGCGCCGCCTGCTGGTCCTTCGCCATCAGATCGACCCAGCACGGAATGCCGGTCGCGTACGGAGTGGTGACTTCGGGCATCTGTCGCTCTTTCTGGTGAGGCCCCCGCCTGCGTCCCCCGCCTGCCACCCTCGCGTCGCCGCCCGGAATCCGCCACTCGGGCACCGCCTGCCAGGGGGGTCCTGACGGTCGCTCAGGCGGGGAGCCGGGTCAGCGCGATCAGCGCGATGTCGTCGGCGAGGTGGTGGGTCCAGTCCCGGACGTCCGCGGCCAGGTCGCGGACCAGCTCGCGCGGGTCGGCGGCGCGCAGCGCGGCCAGCCGCTCGCCGAGCGGGTAGAACTCGCCGGAGGAGTTGCGAGCCTCGCTGAGCCCGTCGGTGTGCAGCAGCAGCGCCGAGCCGTCCGGCAGTGCCAGCGGGGTGGGGACGGGGGCCGGGCCGGCGCCCAGGGCGCCGAAGCCGAGCGGCAGCATCGCGGGCACCGGGGTGTCGCGGACCTCGCGGGCGTCCACCCGCAGTGGGGTGAGGTGCCCGCAGTTGACCACCTCGACCTGGTCGACGCCGTCGCGGTGCTGGAGCAGCAGCGCGGTGGCGAACAGCTCGTCGTCGCGGCGGGCGGCGGCCAGCCGGGTCAGCTGCCGGTCCAGGCGGGCGGCCAGTTCGCCGAGGTCGGCGGTCTCGTGGGCCTGCGAGCGGAAGCAACCGAGCAGGTCGGTGACGGTCTGGACGGCCTGCAGGCCCTTGCCGCGGACGTCGCCGATCAGCAGCCGGGTGCCGTGCGGGGTGCGCAGCGCCTCGATGAAGTCGCCGCCGATGCCGGTGCCCGCGGTGGCCGGCTGGTAGTGCCCGACCAGCCGCAGCTCGCCGAGGCGGTCCGGGATCGGGTGCAGCACCGCCTCCTGCAGCGCGATCTCGCTCGCCCGCACCCGGGCGAGGCGCTCCGACTGCTGCCGGCGGCTCCACGCCGCCACGCCCATCGCCGCGCCCACCGCGAGCGCCGCCACCGACGCCCCCGGGCGGTCCGCCACCCGCGCACCAGCGAGCGCCTCCAGCAGGACGTGCTGCAGTCCGGCCGCGGCCGCCACCGTCACCGCCACCACCGGGCGGCCCAGCAGCATCGCGACCAGCGCGACCACCGCCGTCGCCACCCACAGCACCTCGTCGAGCCCGCCCGGGCTGCCGTCGCCGGTCAGCAGTGCCGAACTGCCCGGCACGGCCTGCCCCAGCACCCCGCCGAACAGGATCGCCATCGGGTACAGCGCCAGCGCCGACGCCCGGTTGCGATCCGGCAGCGCGGCCAGGAACCCCGCCAGGTACGGGATCTGCGCCAGCACCATGCCGAAGCCGACCAGCACCGCCACCGCGCCCGCCACCAGCGCCGCCTGCCCCGGCTCGGCGGGCAGGAAGTGCAGCGCTGCCAGCCCGACCGCCGCCAGCGGCAGGCCCAGCGAGGCGCCGGTCAGCGGCGTCGGCCGCCAGTGCCGGGCCATCAGGCCCGCCGCGAGCATGCCCAGGCCGTACCCCGAGATCGACAGCGTCATCTGCTGCACCGACACCCCGCGCGCCGCCAGCAGCACCGGAACCGCCGCGGTCAGCGCCAGCTGGGTGAACCCGAGCGTCAGGCCCGCCGCCGCCGCGCCGCCCGCCGCGCGGGCCGGGACCCCCGTGGGCGCGGGCCGACGGTCCGTCAGCACCGCCCAGGCCCGGCCGCCCGCGAACAGCGCCGCCGTACCGGCCAGCAGCGCGCCCACCCACGCGTTCGGCCAGCCCCACAGCGGGCCCAGCTCCAGCCCGGCGACCAGCAGCAGCGCCGCCACCGCGAGGCCCGGGCCGACGAACGCCGTGCCGCGCGGCCGGGGCGTCCGGACGGCGGCGGGGGCGGGCACCAGCCGTAGCGAGGCCACCGCCAGCAGCAGCGCCGCCGCCGGGATCACCGCCTCGCCCAGCCGCCAGCCCGCCGCGGCGTCCACCCGTACGGCGAGGTTCACGCCCAGGACGAACACCGCCGCGACGGCTGCCACCGCGCCGCCCACCACGCCGGTGATCCGGCCCGGCAGGTTCAGCACCGGGATCGACGCCAGCGCCGCGAGCAGCACCCCGGCCGAGGCCCCGTCCTCCAGGGCCCGCCCGGCCAGGTACATCCAGGTGTGTCCGGCCGCCGCGGTCAGCGCGCCGCCCGCCGCGACCAGGCCCAGGCACCAGCGCAGCACCCGCGGCCACCCCCAGCGGTCCACCGCGCGGCCGGCTCCCAGCAGCGCCGTCAGCATCGCCAGCGCCACCGCCAGCTGGGCGGCCACCGCGTCCCGGCGGCCGATCCCGAACTCCGCCGCCGCTCCGGCCGTCATCGCTCCGTGCATCAGCGGCAGCAGCACACAGAGCGAGGCGGCGGCCGCGAGCAGGAAGCGCACGGCGCGCCGCGGGGTGCCGGTCACCTGGGCCTCCTTCGGCAGGTCTCGTGAAAGCCAGGGTTTCAGAGACCCGGGAGGGCCAGAAGGGAAGAAGGTCACATTCGTACTATTTATTGCTTATGTCCTGGTTTGCGCCAGCCTGGACGTTCTCGGCCCGGCGGCGGGTGTGCTCACGCCCTCCGGGTGGCGAGCAGCAGGCCGGTCGAGCAGTCGAGGTACGTCGCGTGCAGGTCGGGGTGGGCGAGGAGGTGGGTGGTGAGGGCGGCGGCCTTGGGGGCGTGGTCGGCGGGCCAGGCGGGCTGGGGGAGGAGGTCGTCGACCAGGTAGGTCGCGCCGGGGGCCAGTAGGGCCAGGGCCTGCTCGAGGTGGGTGAACTTGCCGGGCCAGGTGTCGGCGAAGATCAGGTCGAACCGACGGCCCGCGAGGCGGTCGAGCAGGGCGGCGCCGTCGTCCTGGACGAGTTCGATGCGCGGGTCGGCGCCGAGGTGCGAGGTGGCGACGGCGACCAGTGCGGGGTCCTGCTCGACGGTCAGCAGGGTGGCGTCGGGGGTCATCCCGCTGAGCAGCCACGCGGCGCCGACGCCCGCGCCGGTCCCGAGCTCCAGGATGCGGCCGCCGGGGCGGGCGGCGGCGAGGCTGCGCAGCAGCTGACCGGTGGTCAGGTCGCAGGACATCTCGAAGCCCAGCGCGGTGCAGGACGCGGTGATCGCGGCGAGCACGGCGGGGTGGCTGTCCGGGGTGAGCGGGCGGGTGTCGGTCACGACGGTCCTTCCGGTCGGCGAGTGGCCGACACGGTAGTGACCGCCCGCCGCCCCGGCCCGGAATTCCGCAGGGTGGACACCGCCCGACGGCTTGGGCCGTCCGGGGGAGTGCGGGCGTGGGATCGGACGGTTGATCACACCGGTGCCTACGGTGGCGGGCATGTGGCAGGACATGTTCGTCGCGGGGATCTCGTACGGGGAGAAGGCCCTGCGCACCGTGATGGTGTACGTCGCGCTGCTGGTGCTGCTGCGCGTGATCGGCAAGCGCGGGCTGGCGCAGCTGAACAGCTTCGACCTGGTGGTGATGCTGCTGCTGTCGAACGTGGTGCAGAACGCGGTGATCGGCCCCGACAACTCGGTCAGCGGCGGGCTGTTCGGCGCGGTCGTGCTGCTGCTCACGGACTGGCTGCTGGTGCGGCAGGCGGTCCGGTGGGACTGGTTCAACCGGCTGCTGGACGGGACGCCGACGGTGCTGGCGCGCAACGGGGTGTACGACCGGAAGGTGATCGCCAAGCAGGGCGTCCGGAAGGCGGACCTGGACGTGGCGATCCGGCATCAGGGCGGTGACGCGGTGGAGGAGACCGCGCTGATCGTGCTGGAGCCGGGCGGGACGCTGCTGGTCGAGCTGAAGGACGGTGACCAGGTGGCCGACAAGGACGACGTGGCGGCGATCCGGGCGGCGCTGGCGGCGATCGAGGCCCGGCTGCCCACTGCCCGCTGACCGTTTCGTCCCGTTATCCGCCTCGGGTCGGGCGATATTGACGGATCCTTAACGGTGGCCCTGAAGCCGAAAACGCCTTCGATTCGATCATCGACAGTGCCTCTGGCCTGCGGAAATGATGCCCTCGCCATAGTTGGACAGTCGGATTGTCTTCACGGTGGCGGCCAATACGCTCCCCTCTTGTGTTCAACGACCCCCAGGCGCTCAAGCGCCTCGTGATCGGCCGGGCGATGCGCAGCGAGGAGCTCGGCGAGACGCTGCTGCCCAAGCGCCTCGCGCTGCCGATCTTCGCCTCCGACCCGCTGTCCTCCGTCGCGTACGCGACCGGCGAGATCCTGCTCGTCCTCACCGTGGGCGGCACCGCGTTCCTGTACCTGACGCCGTGGATCGGCCTCGCGGTGGTCGGCCTGATGGCCGTGGTGGTGATGTCCTACCGGCAGGTGGTGCACGCCTACCCGTCCGGCGGCGGCTCGTACGAGGTGGTGTCGAAGAACCTCGGGGCCAACGCGGGCCTGGTGGTGGCCGCTTCGCTGCTGGTCGACTACGTGATGACGGTGGCGGTGTCGGTCGCCTCGGGCGTGGACAACATCATCTCCGCCTTCAACGGCCTCGCCGACCACCGGGTCGCGCTGGCGATCGGCTTCGTGGTGCTGCTGACCGCGGTGAACCTGCGCGGGGTGCGGGAGTCCGGGCGGGCGTTCGCCGCGCCGACGTACCTGTTCATCGGCGGCATCCTGCTGATGGTGGTGACCGGCCTGGTCCGGCTGGCGTTCGGCGACGGCCCGCAGGCCGCGACCGCGGGCCTGGGCATCCAGGCGGTGGACGGCAAGGACGCGCTGCAGGGCCTGGGCCTGCTGATGCTGGGCCTGCGGGCCTTCGCCTCCGGCTGCACCGCGCTGACCGGCGTCGAGGCGATCTCCAACGGCGTGCCCGCCTTCCGCGCCCCGAAGTCCCGCAACGCCGCCTCCACCATGGCGGTGATGGGCGTCGTCGCGGTGGTGATGTTCGCCGGCGTCACCGTGCTCGCGCTCACCTCGCACGTCCACTACGTCGAGGACGCCTGCCGGCTCACCGGCCTGGCCGGGGACTGCCACGCCTACACCCAGCAGACCGTGATCGCGCAGCTCGCCGCGTCCGTCTTCGGCGGCTCCGACACGGTGCTCTTCTACTTCATCCAGGCGGTCACCGCGCTGGTACTGATCCTGGCCGCGAACACCGCGTTCAACGGCTTCCCGCTGCTCGCCTCGATCCTCGCGCAGCACCGCTACCTGCCCCGGCAGATGCACACCCGCGGCGACCGGCTGGCCTTCTCCAACGGCATCATCGCGCTCGCCCTGGTGGCCGGCGGACTGCTCTGGTTCTACCAGGCCGACGTCACCAGCCTGATCCACCTGTACATCCTGGGCGTCTTCACCTCCTTCACGCTGTCCCAGATCGGCATGGTCCGGCACTGGAACCGCGCCCTGGCCACCGAGAGCGACCCCGCGGTGCGCGGCGCCGCCCAGCGCTCCCGGATCATCAACGGGCTCGGCGCCGTCACCACCGCGCTGGTGCTGGTGATCGTCCTGATCACCAAGTTCACCCAGGGCGCCTGGCTGGCGGTGGTCGCCGCCCTGCTGCTGTGGCTGGCCATGCGGGCGGTGCGCCGGCACTACGACGCGGTCGCCGCCGAGCTCGCCGTCGAGGACCCCGCCGCCGACGCCTCCCGGCCGGAGCGGGTGCACGCCGTGGTGCTGGTCTCGAAGCTGCACAGGCCGACCCTGCGCGCGCTCGGCTACGCGGAGGCGTTCCGCCCCGACACCCTGGAGGCGGTCACCGTCGCCGTCGAGCCGGACGCCACCGAGGACCTGCGCGGCCAGTGGGCGGCCGGCGGGATCGGCGTGCCGCTGAAGGTGCTGGACTCGCCGTTCCGCGAGATCACCAAGCCGGTGGTGGCGTACGTCCGCGAGCTGAGGGCCGGTCACCCGGGCGACGCCGTCGCGGTGTTCATCCCCGAGTACGTGGTCGGCCACTGGTGGGAGAACCTGCTGCACAATCAGTCCGCGCTGTGGCTGAAGAGCCGACTGCTGTTCACCCCCGGCGTGATGGTGATCAGCGTCCCCTGGCAGCTCACCTCCGCCCCCCGGGCGGACCGCCCGGCCCGCCGTGCGCCGGGCGCGGTGCGCCGCGGAGAGCCCACCCGCACCCGGTAGCCGGGCCTGCGTAGACGGCCGCCTGACACCCCGTCAGGCGGCCCCGTTCCCGGGATTCGAACGGGACACCGGTAGACTTGCCCAGGTTGTCTTGCTTTTCGACGCCTTCGGTGCACCGCCGGGGAACCCAGGACGAGGACCGTGTGGCTCTGATGACCGCTTCCGACACCGCGCTCTACCGTGCCCGCCCGGCGGCCGATCCGCGCACCCTGGTCGACGTCCTGGCCGCCACCGCGGCAGCCCATCCGCACGAGCCCGCCCTCGACGACGGCCACGTCACGCTGAGTTACGGCGAGCTGGCCGCCGAGGTCGAGCGGGTCCGCCGCCACCTGGCGCGGGCCGGTGTCGGCCTCGGCGACCGGGTCGGCATCCGGGTCCCGTCCGGCAGCAACGAGCTGTACGTCGCGATCCTGGCCACCCTCGCCGCGGGCGCCGCGTACGTGCCGGTCGACTTCGAGGACCCGGACGAGCGCGCCGAGCTGGTCTTCGGCGAGGCCGACGTCAACGCGGTGATCGGCGCCGAGTACCGGCTGGACCGGCTCAAGCCGTCCGGGAACGAGGCGCAGCGCCCCACCCCCGAGCACGACGCCTGGATCATCTTCACCTCCGGCTCGACCGGCAAGCCCAAGGGCGTCGCCGTCAGCCACCGCAGTGCCGCCGCCTTCGTGGACGCCGAGGCGGCGATGTTCCTCCAGGACGAGCCGATCGGGCCCGGCGACCGCGTGATGGCCGGCCTGTCGGTCGCCTTCGACGCCTCCTGCGAGGAGATGTGGCTGGCCTGGCGGCACGGCGCCTGCCTGGTGCCGGTGCCGCGCTCCCAGGTGCGCAGCGGCGCCGACCTCGGGCCGTGGCTGGCCGAGCAGGAGATCACCGTGATCTCCACCGTGCCGACGCTGGCCGCGCTGTGGCCCGCCGAGGCGCTGATCGAGGTCCGGCTGCTGATCTTCGGCGGCGAGGCCTGCCCGCCCGAACTCGCCGAGCGGCTGGTCACCGAGGGCCGCGAGGTGTGGAACACCTACGGCCCGACCGAGGCCACCGTGGTCGCCTGCGGCGCGCTGATGACCGGTCAGGCCCCGATCCGGATCGGCCTGCCGCTGGACGGCTGGGAGCTCGCCGTCGTCGACGAGGCCGGCGAACCCGTACCGATGGGCGCCAGCGGCCAGCTGGTGATCGGCGGCGTCGGCCTGGCCCGCTACCTCGACCCCGAGAAGGACGCCGAGAAGTACGCGCCGCTGCCCTCGCTGGGCTGGGAGCGCGCCTACCGCAGCGGCGACCTGGTGCGCGCCGACGCCGAGGGCCTGGTCTTCCTCGGCCGCGCCGACGAGCAGATCAAGCTCGGCGGCCGCCGGATCGAACTCGGCGAGGTCGACGCCGCCCTGCAGGCGCTGCCCGCCGTCTCCGGCGCGGCCGCCGCGGTGCGCACCGCGCGCAGCGGCAACCAGCTGCTGGTCGGCTACCTGGTGGTGCAGGACGGCTTCGACCGGGACGCCGCGGTGACCCGGCTGCGCGCCGAGCTGCCCGCCGCCCTGGTGCCGCTGCTGGCCACCGTCGACCACCTGCCGACCCGCACCTCCGGCAAGGTCGACCGCAACGCGCTGCCCTGGCCGCTGCCCGAACTCGAACAGTCCGGGCCCGCGCAGGACCTGTACGGCACCGAGGCGTGGCTGGCCGAGCAGTGGGCCGAGATCCTCGGCACCCAGGTGCGCACCGCCGACGACGACTTCTTCGCGATCGGCGGCGGCTCGCTGGCCGCCGCCCAGCTCACCACCCTGCTGCGCGGCCGCTACCCGGCCGTCTCGGTGCTCGACATCTACCAGCAGTCCACGCTGCGCAAGCTGGCCCGGCTGCTGGAGAACTCCGCGCAGGCCGACGGCACCAACCGCACCGTCGAGCCGACCCCGTGGACCGCGCAGCTGGTGCAGGTGCTGACCATGCTGCCGCTGGCCGCGCTGACCGGACTGCGCTGGAGCCTGGCGCTGGTGACCCTGGGCACCGTGCTCCACCTGATCGGCGACTACCCGTGGGCGCCCACCGCGCCCTGGTGGCTGATCGCGGTCGGCGCGGTGCTGCTGTACTCGGCGCCCGGCCGCCTCGCCATCGCGGCGGGCGGCGCCCGGCTGCTGCTGCGCGGCGTCGGCCCCGGCCGCTACCCGCGCGGCGGCAGCGTCCACCTGCGGCTGTGGGCCGCCGAACGGCTCGCCGAGGCGTCCGGCGCGACCGAGCTCTCCGGCTCCTGGCTGAACCGCTACGCCCGCGCGCTCGGTTGCCGGGTCGCCCCCGACGTCGACCTGCACGCGCTGCCGCCGGTCACCGGCCTGCTGCGGCTCGGCAAGGGCTGCGCGATCGAGAACGAGGTCGACCTGTCCGGCTACTGGCTGGACGGCGACCGGCTGGAGATCGGCGCGCTGCGGCTCGGCGCGGGCGCGGTGGTCGGCACCCGCTCCACGCTGCTGCCCGGCGCCAAGATCGGCAAGCGCGCCGAGATCGCCCCCGGCTCCGGCGTCACCGGCGCCGTCCCGACCGGCCAGCGCTGGGCCGGCGCGCCCGCCGCGAAGACCGGCAAGGCCGAGCGCGGCTGGCCCAAGCAGCGCCCGCCGCACACCCGCACCTGGTCCGCCGTCTACGGCCTGACCGGCTTCGGGCTCTCCGCACTGCCGCTGCTCGCCGCCCTGCCGGGCCTGCTGATCGCCGGTCAGTTCGTGCACCCGGGTGACGGCCTGTCAGCCGCGCTGCGCGGCGCGCTGATCGCCCTGGTGCCCGCCACCCTGTCGTACGGCCTGACCTACGCGGCGCTGGTGCTGGCCGGGGTGCGCGTGCTGTCGCGCGGGCTGCGCACCGGCTACCACCCGCTGCACGGCCGGGTCGGCTGGCAGGCCTGGACGGTCAGCCAGCTGATGGACCTGGCCCGCGACACGCTCTTCCCGCTGTACGCCGGACTGATCACCCCGGTGTGGCTGCGACTGCTCGGCATGCGGATCGGCAAGGGCGTCGAGGCCTCGACCGTGCTGGCGCTGCCCAGCCTGACCAAGGTCGGCGACGGCGCGTTCCTCGCCGACGACACCCTGATCGCCCCGTACGAGCTGGGCGGCGGCTGGCTGCGGATCGGCCGGGCGGAGATCGGCAAGCGGGCGTTCCTCGGCAACTCGGGCATGACCGCGCCCGGCCGGGCGGTGCCGGACCGCGGCCTGGTCGGCGTGCTCTCCGCGACGCCGAAGAAGGCCAAGCGCGGCAGCTCCTACCTGGGCATGCCGCCGGTGAAGCTGCCGCGGGCCGCCGACACCGCCGACCTGTCGCTGACCTACGACCCGCCGACCCGGCTGCTGTGGGCCCGCGGCCTGACCGAGCTGGGCCGCATCGTGCCGGTGCTGGCCTCCGCGGCGCTCGCCGTGCTCAGCACCGCCGCGCTCTGCGCGCTGGACGCCCCGTGGCTGTCCGGCCTGGTGGTGCTGGGCGCCGGACTCGCCGCCTGCCTGGTCTCTGCGGCCGCGAAGTGGCTGCTGGTGGGCAGGTTCCGGGCCGTCGAGCACCCGCTGTGGAGCAGCTTCGTGTGGCGCAACGAGCTGGCCGACACCTTCACCGAGGTGCTGGCCGTGCCGTGGCTGATCGGCCGCGCCGCGGGCACCCCGGTGATGAACCTGTGGCTGCGCTCGATCGGCGCCCGGATCGGCCGCGGCGTGTGGTGCGAGAGCTACTGGCTGCCCGAGGCGGACCTGGTCACCCTGGGCGACGGGGTCAGCGTCAACCGCGGCTGCGTGCTGCAGACCCACCTCTTCCACGACCGGATCATGCGACTCGATACTGTGGAGCTCCGCGCGGGCGCCACCCTCGGCCCGGGCGGGATCGTGCTGCCCGGAAGCACCGTCGGCGAGCGCTCCACCCTCGGGCCGGCCTCGCTGGTGATGCGCGCCGAGACGGTGCCCGCCGACAGCCGTTGGCTGGGCAACCCGATCGAAGCCTGGCAGTAACCCGTTGACCAACCCCGTGTCCGGAGAGATGCCACCGGTGAGCCCCAAGCACGACACCGCCGCCGACCCGTACTTCCCGGCCAGCGGTGACCCGCGCTACCGCGCGCACCGCTACGAGCTCGCCCTGGACTACCGGCCCGGCCCGAACCGGCTGGCCGGCGCCGCCCGGATCAACGCGATAGCCGGCGGCGCCGCGCTGCGCGAGTTCGCCCTCGACCTCGCCGACTTCAAGATCGGCAAGGTGCTGGTGGACGGCCGCGCCGCCCACTACGCGCACCGCGCCGGCAAGCTGCGGATCAAGCCCGCCAAGGCGCCCGCCGCCGGGGCGCTGTTCACCTGCGAGGTGCACTGGTCCGGCAACCCCCGGCCGGTGCGCAGCCCCTGGGGCGGGATCGGCTTCGAGGAGCTGGAGGACGGCGCGCTGGCCGCCTCCCAGCCGACCGGCGCGCCGTCCTGGTTCCCCTGCAACGACCGCCCCGCCGACAAGGCCGCCTACCAGCTGACCGTCACCACCGCGTCCCCGTACAGCGTGATCACCGGCGGGCGGCTGCTCAGCCGCACCACCCGCTCCTCCGCCACCACCTGGGTGTACGAGCAGCCCGCGCCGACCGCCAGCTACCTGGTCGGCCTGGCCGTCGCCCAGCTGCGCGAGGTCCGGCTCGCCGAGCCGGGGCCCGGCGTGGTGGCGCAGACCGGCTGGGTGCCGCAGCCGCTGGTGGCGAACTTCGAGCACGACTTCGCCCGGCAGCCGCAGATGATGCGGCTGTTCGAGGAGCTGTTCGGCCCGTACCCGTTCGGCGAGTACACGGTGGCCGTGGTCGACGAGGAGCTGGACGTCCCGGTCGAGGCGCAGGGCATGGCCACCTTCGGCCGCAACCACGTCGACGGCGGCCGCGGCTGGGAGCGGCTGGTCGCCCACGAACTCGCCCACCAGTGGTTCGGAAACAGCGTCACCATCGCGGACTGGCGGCACATCTGGCTGAACGAGGGCCTGGCCAAGTACGCGGAGTGGCTGTGGTCCGAGCACACCGGCGGCCCCGCCGCGCAGCACAAGGCCGCCGACGCCCACCTGCAACTGCGCAACCTGCCGCAGGACCTGCGGATCGGCGACCCCGGCAAGCGGCACATGTTCGACGACCGGGTGTACGAGCGCGGCGGCCTGGTGGTGCACGCGCTGCGGGTCGCCCTCGGCGAGGCCGCGTTCTTCCGGCTGCTGCGCGACTGGGCCACCGCCTACCGCCACGCCACCGTCACCACCGCCGACTTCACCGCGCACGCGGCCCGCTACACCGACCGCCCGCTCGGCCCGCTCTTCGACGCCTGGCTGAACCACGGCCTGCTGCCGCCGCTGCCCGGCATCTGACCCGCCGCTCCCGTTTGCCGCCCCCGCCCCCGCCGCTCCAGGCTGGGACGGGGGCCGCACACACCGGGAGGTGCACCATGCACAAGCAGTGGGACGTCCGGCTCAGCTTCGACGAGGACGGCACGCACACCAGCTGCCAGGCCAGCCTGATCGGCCAGGGCGCGCCGGGACTCGCCGGACACGGGCAGGCCGAACGCAGCACCCAGGACCGGCCGGTGTCGCGGATCGGCGAGGAGCTCGCCGCCGCCCGCGCGCTGGGCGCCCTCGCCGAGCAACTGCGCGACCAGGCGGCGGGGGAGGTGGACCGGGAGAGTCACCGGGTCGGGTACCTGATGTACTGACCCCATGGCCGCGAGGCCATCGCCGTCCACCCTCACCGAAGGATCGGGGAACATGAGCACGCACTACGACGTGGTCGTCCTGGGCGCCGGCCCCGGCGGCTACACCGCCGCCGTCCGCTCCGCCCAGCTCGGCCTGCGCACCGCCGTCATCGAGGCCAAGTACTGGGGCGGCGTCTGCCTCAACGTCGGCTGCATCCCCTCGAAGGCGCTGCTGCGCAACGCCGAGCTGGCCCACACCGTCCTCAAGGAGGCCGACGTCTACGGCCTGAAGGTCGACGGCAGCGTCAGCTTCGACTACGGCAAGGCGTTCTCCCGCAGCCGCACCGTCGCCGACGGCCGGGTCAAGGGCGTGCACTACCTGATGAAGAAGAACGGCATCACCGAGTACGACGGCCGGGGCACCTTCGTCGACGACCACACCCTGCAGGTCGCGCTCACCGCCGGCGGCTACGAGATGGTCACCTTCGACCACTGCATCATCGCCGCCGGCGCCACCACCCGGCTGCTGCCCGGCACCGGGCTCAGCGACCGGGTGGTCACCTACGAGGAGCAGATCCTCACCGAGCAGCTCCCCGGGTCGATCATCATCGCGGGCGCCGGCGCGATCGGCGTCGAGTTCGCGTACGTGCTGCACAACTACGGCGTGCAGGTCACCATCGTCGAGTTCCTGGACCGGATGGTGCCGCTGGAGGACGCCGAGGTCTCGGCCGAACTCGCCAAGCAGTACCGGAAGCTGGGCATCCAGGTGCTCACCTCCACCCGGGTCGACGCGATCGACGACTCCGACCCGAACAAGCCGGTCCGGGTCACCGTCACCCGCGACGGCAAGCAGGAGGTGCTGGAGGCCGACAAGGTGCTCCAGGCGATCGGCTTCGTCCCCCGGGTCCACGGCTACGGCCTGGAGACCACCGGTGTGAAGCTCACCGAGCGCGGTGCCATCGCGGTCGACGGCCGCGGCCGCACCAACGTCGAGCACATCTTCGCGATCGGCGACGTCACCGCCAAGCTGATGCTGGCGCACGCCGCCGAGGCGATGGCGGTGATCGCCGCCGAGACCATCGGCAAGGCCGAGACCATGGAGATCGACTTCGTCATGGTCCCGCGCGCCACCTACTGCCAGCCGCAGATCGCCAGCTTCGGCTACACCGAGGCGCAGGCCCGGGACCTCGGGTACGCGGTCAAGGTCGCCAAGTTCCCGTTCACCGCCAACGGCAAGGCGCACGGCCTCGGCCACACCGCCGGCTTCGTCAAGGTGATCTGCGACGAGACCCACGGCGAGTTGCTCGGCGCGCACCTGATCGGCCCCGAGGTGACCGAGCTGCTGCCCGAGCTGACGCTGGCTCAGCAATGGGACCTCACCGTGCACGAGGTCGGCCGCAACGTGCACGCCCACCCGACCCTGGGCGAGGCGGTCAAGGAAGCGATCCACGGCCTCGCCGGGCACATGATCAACATGTGATGCCCCCGTCCGGGTGAGCCGGGGCCGCCCCGGCGCCCTCCCGCGGTACGGGAGGGCGCCGGGGCGGTACCACTTCCGTCCCGACCACGTGGACGCGAGGAGCTTCGCCCGATGGACACCCCCTACCTGACGGTCGCCGAACGGACCGAGATCGGCCGCGAGGCGCGCCGCCGGGCGCCCCGCTCCACCATCGGACACTGGCGTCCCGCCGCGGACCGCGCCGACCCGGTGGCGATCCTCCAGGAGCAGGCCGTCGACCGGGTCCCCGAGCTGGTGCCGATCCGCTACGGCCGGATGGCGGCCTCCGCCTTCGCCTTCCTGCGCGGCGCCGCCGCCGTGATGGCCGCCGACCTGGCCACCGGCTCGGACACCGGACTCACCGTCCAGCTCTGCGGCGACGCCCACCTGGTCAACTTCGGCGTCTTCGGCTCCCCGGAACGCATCCAGCTGTTCGACCTGAACGACTTCGACGAGACGCTGCCGGGCCCGTTCGAGTGGGACGTCCAGCGCCTCGCCGCCAGCCTCGCCGTCGCGGCCCAGGAGAACGGCGAGACCCCGGAGGCCGGGCACCAGGTCGTGCTGGCCGCCGTCCGCGCCTACCGCGAGCACATCCGCGAACTCGCCGGACTCGGCGAACTCGCCGTCTGGTACCAGCGGATCGACGCCACGGACCTGCTCGGCCAGCTCAAGGGCAAGCGCCGCCGCCGGGTCGAGAGCGGCCTGGCCGCCGCCCGCCGCCGCGACAGCCTGCAGGCCGCCGGAAAGCTCACCGAGGTGGTGGCCGGCCGCCGCCGGATCATCGAGCAGCCCCCGCTGATCCAGCACTTCGGCGTCGACGACGACGAGGTCATCGGCATGCTGCGCGACTACCGCGCCACCCTGCCCGAGGAGCGCGGCAACCTGCTCGACCGGTACGAGTACCGCGACGCCGCGATGAAGGTGGTCGGCGTCGGCAGCGTCGGCACCCGGTGCTTCATCGTGCTGCTCCAGGGCCGCGACCACCACGACCCGCTGATGCTCCAGGTCAAGGAGGCCCAGCAGTCCGTCCTGGAGCCCTACCTGACGGCCAGCCAGTACCCGCACGCCGGGCAGCGGGTGGTCGCCGGCCAGCGCCTCACGCAGGCCGCCGGGGACATCTTCCTCGGCTGGATGACCGGCCCCGGCGGACGCCACTTCTACTGGCGCCAGCTGCGCGACATGAAGGGCTCCGCGGAGGTCGGCGCGATGACCTCCGGCGGCCTGCGCGCCTACGCCCGGCTCTGCGGCACCGCCCTCGCCCGCGCCCACGCCCGCTCCGGCGACCGCATCGCGATCGCCTCCTACCTCGGCCGCGGCGACACCTTCGACCGCTCCGTCGCCGCCTTCGCCCACCACTACGCCAAGCTCAACACCAAGGACCACGAGCGCCTGACCCAGGCCATCGCCACCGGCGAGGTGCAGGCGGAGAACGTCTAGCGCAACACCCGGCGGCCGGACTCCGGGTACTCGAGGAGCCGGCCGCCGTAGCGTCGTCGAGGCGGGGGGTCAGGAGGCGGGAGGGCGGCCGATCGAGCAGACCAGGTCGCCGTTCTCGGCGTCGGCGACGATCGTGTCGCCCGGCCGGAGGTCGCCGGAGAGCAGCATCGAGGCGAGGCGGTTGTCGAGCTGGGTCTGGATGGTGCGGCGCAGCGGGCGGGCGCCGAACTCGGGCTGGTAGCCGCGGTCCACCAGCCAGCTGCGGGCCGCGTCGGTGACCTCCAGCTCCATGCCCTGGGCCTTCACCCGGCGCTCGGAGTTGGCGAGCATCAGGTCGACGATCCGCAGCAGGTCGTCCTCGGCGAGCGCGTCGAAGACGATGATGTCGTCGATCCGGTTGAGGAACTCGGGCAGGAACCGCCCGCGCAGCTCCTCCATCAGCCGGTCGCGGATCTCCTCGGTCTCGCCCCGGTGCGAGAGGATCAGCTGCGAGCCGATGTTGGAGGTCATGATGACCACGGTGTTGCGGAAGTCCACCGTCCGCCCCTGAGCGTCCGTCAGCCGCCCGTCGTCCAGCACCTGCAGCAGCGCGTTGAAGACGTCGGGGTGTGCCTTCTCCACCTCGTCGAAGAGCAGCACGCTGTACGGGCGGCGCCGGACCGCCTCGGTGAGCTGGCCGGCCTCCTCGTAGCCGACGTACCCGGGCGGCGCGCCGACCAGGCGGGAGACGGTGTGCTTCTCCTGGAACTCGCTCATGTCGAAGCGCACCAGCCGGTCCTCGTCGCCGAAGATCAGCTCGGCGAGCGCCTTGGCCAGTTCGGTCTTGCCGACGCCGGTGGGGCCGAGGAAGAGGAAGGAGCCGACCGGGCGGTTCGGGTCGGCCATCCCGGCCCGGCTGCGGCGGACGGCCTCGGAGACCGCGACGACCGCCCGGTCCTGGCCGATCACCCGGGCGTGCAGCTCGTCCTCCAGCTTGAGCAGCCGGGCTTTCTCGTCCTCGGTCAGCTGGGACACCGGGATGCCGGTCCGCCGGGACAGCACGTCGGCGACGTCGTCCACGGTCACCTCGACCACGCCTTCGCGGCGCTCCTCGACCTCGGCGACCTGGGCCTCCAGGTCGGCGATCCGGGCCTTCAGCTCGGAGGCGCGGGCGAAGTCCTCGGCGGCCACGGCCTCGTCCTTCTCGCGGCGCAGCTTGGCGAGCTCGTCCTCGCGGGAGACCGCCTCGGTGGAGCGGCCGACGCCGCGCAGCCGGACCCGGGCGCCGGCCTGGTCGATCAGGTCGATCGCCTTGTCGGGCAGGAAGCGGTCGCTGACGTACCGGTCGGACAGATCGGCGGCGGCGCGCAGCGCCTCGTCGGTGAAGCGGACCTGGTGGTGGGCCTCGTAGGAGTCGCGCAGGCCCTCCAGGATCTGCACGGTCTCCTCGACCGAGGGCTCGGGGATCAGCACGGGCTGGAAGCGGCGCTCCAGGGCGGGGTCCTTCTCGATGTGCTTGCGGTACTCGTCGATGGTGGTGGCGCCGATGACGTGCAGCTCGCCGCGGGCGAGGGCGGGCTTGAGCATGTTGCCGGCGTCCATCGCACCCTCGCCGCCGGCGCCCGCGCCGACCACGGTGTGCAGCTCGTCGATGAACAGGACGGTCGAGTCGGCGGCCTCGCGGACCTCGTCGATGACCTTCTTCAGCCGCTCCTCGAACTCGCCGCGGTACTTGGAGCCGGCCACCAGGCCGGCCAGGTCGAGCGAGACCACCCGGCGGTCCTTGAGGGTGCCGGGGACGTCGCCGGAGACGATCCGCTGGGCCAGGCCCTCGACGATGGCGGTCTTGCCGACGCCGGGCTCGCCGATCAGCACCGGGTTGTTCTTGGAGCGGCGGGAGAGGATCTCCACGGTCTGCTCGATCTCCTCGGCCCGGCCGACCACCGGGTCGAGCCGGCCGAGCTTGGCGTCCTCGGTGAGGTCGCGGCCGTACTCGTCGAGGGTGGGCGTCCGGCTCTCCTCCTTGACGGGGGTGCGGTCGCCGCGGGCGGCGGCCTCCACGCCGCGCTGCAGCCGGGACGGGTCGCCGCCCTGGGCGGCGAGGGCGCGGCCGGCGGCCGAGTCGGAGTCGTCGAGCAGCGCGGCGAGGATGTGCTCGGGCCCGATGTAGGAGACCCCGGCGGCCTGGGAGCGGGCGTGCGCGCCGATCAGGACGCGTTTGGCGGCGGGGGTGAGGCCGGGCGCGACGGACGGGTCGGCGCCGCCGGCCGGCAGCGAGCGCTCGAGTGCGGCGGCCAGCTTGTCGGGATCGACGCCGGCCTGGGCGAGCAGGGTGCGGGCGGGGTCGGTCCGGGTGGCGGCCCACAGCAGGTGCGGGGTGTCCAGGTCGGTGCTGCCGTCCTCCTGGGCGCGCAGCTCGGCGCGGCCGATCAGGTCGCGGGCCGACTCGGTGAGCAGCCGGCCGATCGGGACGCGCTGCACGGCGGGCGGCGAGGCTGCGGCGTTGAGACCGAAGAAGCGGTTGAGCAGTTCGGAGAAGGCGTCGTCGGAGCCGAGTGAGCCGAAGCCGGGCATGGTCATCTGGGGGCACTCCCACGGGGGACGGGCGGCGGTCCCTTGAACTATGTCAATCCGTCATATCCACCGCAAAAGCTGACGATCCGGACAGGTGTCGAGGCGTCAGGCCGACGGATCCGCCCCCGCGTTCCCAGCTACCTTTCAGGAACTTGGGACAGGCATTACCTCCGCATGGGAATGTGATGGCGGAACTTCCACGGGCACCCCGGGCCGGCGCGGTCCGGGGTGCCCGTGCGCGCCGTCCGAGGGGGAGCCATGCCGACCACCGACCCGGCCGCGCGGCGGCGCGGGATCGACGCACTGCTGCGGCGATCCCCCCTCCAGCCGGTCTTCCGGGCCCGGGCGGCCCGCCGGCTGGCGGTGCTCGCGTACCACGGCATCGAGGACGAGGCCGCGTTCGCCGCCCAGATGGAGCGGCTGGCCCGCACCGCCCACCCGGTCGGCCTGGACGAGGTCGCCCGGGCCGCCGAGCACCGCCGCCCGCTGCCCGCCCGCAGCGTGCTGGTCACCTTCGACGACGGCGACCGCACCGTCCTCACCCGCGGCCTGCCGGTGCTGGCCCGGCTCGGCATCCCCGCCGCCGCGTACGTGATCACCGACCTGGTCGGCGGCGACCAGCCGTACTGGTGGACCGAGGCCGCCCACCTGGTCGCCCACGGCGGTCGCACCGCACCCCTGCACGGGCTCGGCCCGGGCGCCGCGGTGCGCCGGCTAAAGACCCTGCCCGACGCCGAACGGCTCGACGCGCTGGCCGAGTTGCGCGCGACCGCGCGCCGACCGGCGCCCCGGCAGCGGCAGTTGAGCCGGGAGGACCTGCACCGGCTGGCCGACGGCGGCGTGGCGATCGGCAACCACACCGCCGGGCACCCCTGCCTGGACCGCTGCGCCGATGCCGAGACCGCCCGCCAACTCACCTGCGCGCACGATACGTTGACCCGGTGGATGGGCCGGGCCCCGACCTCCTTCGCCTACCCCAACGGCAACCTCGACCCGCGGGCCGAACGGCTGCTGCGCGAACTCGGCTACCGCACCGGCTTCCTGTTCGACCACCGGCACGACGACCTGGCCCCCGCCGACCGCCTGCGGATCAGCCGGCTCCGGGTCAACTCGCACACCGGCCGCGACCGCTTCGACACCATCCTGTCCGGTCTGCACCCGGCCGTGCACCGGCTGCGCGGCGGGCGCTGAGCACCAGCCGTACCCGTCCCGGGGGAGAGCCGTGAACCCAGAGATCCACCGCACGCCCGAGCTCGACGCCCGCCTGGTCGACGACTGGCGGGAGCTGGCCGCCGCCGACCCGGCCGGGTCGTACTTCGTCACGCCCGACTGGCAGCTCGCCTGGTGGCGCACCCTGGGTGCCTCCCGCCCCGGCGAACTGGCCGTGTGGCGCGGCGCCGACGGCCGCGTCGAGGCGGTGCTGCCGCTGCTGACCGTCCGCCAACGCCTGCACCACCGGCTGCCGGTGGCCCTCCCGGTGCTCACCCTGCTCGGCACCGGCCCGGGCGCCGCCGACCACTGCGGGCCCGCCGTCCGCCCCGAACGGCGCGCCGAGGTCCGCGACTGGCTGGCCCGCCGCGCCCGCACCGCCACAATCTGGCTGCCGAACCTCGACCCCGCCCACACCGACCTGCTGCCGCCCGGCGCCCGCCCGGTCACCCGCAGCGCCTGCCCGCGCGCCGACCTCACCGCCGGGCCCGACGCGCTCGGCTCCCGCGACTTCCGCGCCGCCAACCGCCGCGCCCACCGCCGCCTCGCCGCCGCCGGGGTCACCTTCCACTGGCGCGCACCCGGCACCGCCGAACCCGCCCTGCTCGACGAGCTGCTGCGCCTGCACCGGCTGCGCCGTCAGGCCGTCGCGGGCGGCGCCAGCAGCTTCGACGCCGGCCGCCTCGCCCTGCACCGCGCCCTGGCCGGGAGCGCCACCCCCGACCGCGGCCCGGCCTTCCAACTCGCCTACCACCGGGACGAACTGATCGGCGTCCTGTACGGCTTCCGCTGGCAGGACGGCTTCGCGTACTACCAGATCGGCTGGGACCCGCAGTGGGCCGCGCACTCGCTCGGCACCGCGCTGATCGACGCCGCCCTGCGCAGCTGCGCCGCCCAGGGGCTGCACACCTTCGACTTCCTGCGCGGCGACGAGGAGTACAAGTACCGCTTCGGCGCCGCCGACCGCACCGACACCGGCTGGCTGCTGCCGCACGGCGCGACCGGCGCGCTGCTCGGCCTCAAGCACCGCCTGCCCAGGGGCGGGTGACGCCGCGTCGGCTCAGGCCCGCACGGCCCCGTCCAGGTACACCCACTCGCCCTGGTGCCGCACGAAGCGGCTGTTCTCGTGCAGCTCCCCGGCGTGGTGGCCCTCGCGGTAGTGCGCCCGGAACTCCACCGTCCCCTCCTGGTGGAACGGCCCGCCCTCGGAGGCGCCGAGGATCTCCAGCCGCTCCCAGCGCAGCGCCGGGTCGAAGTCGACGGAGGCCGGCCGGGTGTCCGGGTGCCAGCTGCGCAGCAGGTACGGCTCGTCGTGCACGGCGAAGGCGCTGAACCGCGAGCGCATCAACTGCTCGGCGCTGCCCGCGGCGGCCTCGCCGCGGTGCAGCCGCCCGCAGCACTCCCGGTACGGGGCGCCGCTGCCGCACGGGCAGTCGACGGGCGGCGGGACGGCGGCGGGGCGGGGGGTGCGACGGCGTGCCATGGCACCCATTATCGCCGCTCGCGCGCCCCCTCCGGCGCGGCGCGGGCGACGGGCACCGGGGCTCGGGGCACGATGGGCGGGTGCCACGCCGCGGGCCACGGGAGGTGACCACCGCGCGGGCACGGGACGTGACGGCCGGTCGGCGACGAAGGGACCGCGATGAGCGACCACCACCACAACGTGCTGCTGCTCGGGTTCACCGACCAGGCGGCCTGCCGCGAGGCGTACGAGGACGCCATGCACCTGCCCGGCCTGCGCCAGGTCGCGGTGCTGGAGCGCGACGGCGACGGCATCGTCGACATCCCGGAGAGCCACGTCCGCGGCGCCGGCGTCCCGACCGTCGGCTCCGGCCTGGTCGGCGGGCTGGTCGGGCTGCTCGGCGGCCCGATCGGCGTGCTGCTCGGCTTCGCGGCCGGCGCGGCGATCGGCAGCGCGGCCGAGCAGACCGAGATGACCGACGGCGGCGCCGGCCTGATCGTGCTCTCCTCCCGGGTGGAGAACGGTGCGGCGCTGCTGGTGCTCGACCTGGTGGAGCGCGCCCCCGAGCCGGCCCACGACCTGGCGGCCAAGTACGGCGCCGTGGTGGAGCGGATCTCCGCGGAGGACTTCGCCGAGGAGGTCCGTGAGGCCAAGGAGAAGGCGGGGTCCTGACTGCCCGTCAGGCGGACCCGGGTCGGCCCGCGCCGCGCCCGAACAGCCGGTCCGTCTCCCGCCGGTCCCGCTTGGTCGGGCGTCCGGCGCCGCGGTCGCGGACGACGATCCCGATCCGCTCCTCGCGGGGCGGCGGCGGGGGGCTGTGGTCGACGTAGCAGGTCTCGGCGACCGGCGCGCCGACCCGCTTGGCGATCACCCGCACCACCTGGACGACCCGCTCCCGCCCCTCCACCCGCACCCGCACGTCGTCGCCCGGCTTGACGTGCTGCGCGGGCTTGGCGCTCGCCCCGTTGAGCTTCACGTGCCCGGCCCGGCAGGCCGCGCCGGCCGCCGACCGGGTCTTGATCAGCCGCACCGCCCAGATCCAGGCGTCGATCCGTGCGGTGGCTTCCTCCGTACCCATGCCACGACTCTATCCGGCCGTCTCGCAGCCTCTTTGTGCAACTAGTTGCACAGTGGCTCCACCGCACCCTACCGTTGGGTAACAAATCCTGACCGGAGGCGTCGATGACTGCTGCGTACCCCCACCTGCTGAGCCCGCTGGACCTCGGGTTCACCACCCTGCCGAACCGGGTGGTGATGGGCTCGATGCACGTCGGGCTGGAGGAGGCCGAGCACGGCTTCGAGCGGATGGCGGCGTTCTACGCGGAGCGCGCCCGCGGCGGCGTCGGCCTGATCGTCACCGGCGGCATCGCGCCCAACGAGGCCGGCCGCCCGTGGTCCGGCGGCGCCAAGCTGACCACCGAGGAGGAGGCCGCCGAGCACCGGGTGGTCACCGAGGCGGTGCACGCCGCGGGCGGCCGGATCGCCCTGCAGATCCTGCACTTCGGCCGCTACGCCTACCACCCCGACCTGGTCGCCCCGTCCGCCCTGCAGGCCCCGATCAGCCCGTTCGTCCCGAACGAGCTGACGGAGGAGCAGATCGAGCAGACCGTCGAGGACTTCGCCCGGTGCGCCGAGCTGGCCCGCTCGGCCGGCTACGACGGCGTCGAGATCATGGGCTCCGAGGGCTACCTGATCAACGAGTTCATCGCCCGGCAGACCAACCACCGCACCGACGGCTGGGGCGGCTCCTACGAGAACCGGATGCGCTTCCCGCTGGAGATCGTCCGCCGGGTGCGCGAGCGGGTCGGCGCGGACTTCATCCTGATCTACCGGCTCTCCATGCTCGACCTGGTGCCCGGCGGCTCGACCTTCGCCGAGGTGGTGCAGCTGGCCAAGGAGATCGAGGCCGCCGGCGCCACCATCATCAACACCGGCATCGGCTGGCACGAGGCGCGCATCCCGACCATCGCCACCTCCGTGCCGCGCGGCGCCTTCACCTGGGTCACCAAGAAGCTGATGGGCCAGGTCTCCGTCCCGCTGGTCACCTCCAACCGGATCAACACCCCCGAGCTCGCCGAGGAGCTGCTCGCCTCCGGCCACGCCGACCTGGTCTCGCTGGCCCGCCCGATGCTCGCCGACCCGGCGTTCGTCGCCAAGGCCGCCGCCGGCACCCCCGAGGCGATCAACACCTGCATCGGCTGCAACCAGGCCTGCCTGGACCACACCTTCAGCGCCAAGATCACCTCCTGCCTGGTCAACCCGCGGGCCTGCCACGAGACCGACCTGGTCCTCACCCCCACCCGGCTGCGCAAGCGGATCGCCGTGGTCGGCGCCGGCCCGGCCGGCCTGGCGTTCTCCGTCTCGGCGGCCGAGCGCGGCCACCAGGTCACCCTGTTCGACGCCGGCAGCGAGATCGGCGGGCAGCTGAACGTGGCCCGCAAGGTCCCCGGCAAGCAGGAGTTCGACGAGACCCTGCGCTACTACCGTCACCAGCTGGAGCGGCACGGCGTCGAGGTGCGGCTGAACACCCTCGCCGAGGCCGACCGGCTCACCGGCTACGACGAGGTGGTGCTCGCCACCGGCGTCACCCCGCGCGTCCCCGAGCTGCCCGGCATCGACCACCCGAAGGTGCTCGGCTACCTCGACGTGCTGCGCGACGCCGCCCCGGTCGGCGAGCGGGTCGCGGTGATCGGCGCCGGCGGCATCGGCTTCGACGTCGCCGAGTACCTCACCGACCCCGGCACCGACGGCGACCGCGCCGCGTTCCTCGCCCAGTGGGGCGTCGACGCCACCCACTCCACCCCCGGCGGCCTCGCCGACCCGGCCCGCCCCGCCGCCACCCGCAGCGTCCACCTGCTGCAGCGCAAGACCGGCAAGGTCGGCGCCGGCCTCGGCAAGACCACCGGCTGGATCCACCGCACCGAACTGCGCCACCGCGGCGTGGTGATGGTCCCCGGCGTCGAGTACCACCGGATCGACGACGACGGCCTGCACCTGACCGTCGGCGGCGAGCAGCAGGTCCTCCCGGTCGACACCGTGGTGCTGTGCGCCGGCCAGGAGCCCCGCCGCGACCTGGTCGACGCCCTCCGTGCCCTCGGCATCGAACCCCACCTGATCGGCGGCGCCGACGTGGCCGCCGAGCTCGACGCCAAGCGGGCCATCGACCAGGGCACCCGCCTCGCGGCCGCCCTCTGACCCACCGTCACACCCGCACCCGCCGGAGTCAGGGAACCCCCTGGCCCCGGCGGGCGGGCCTCGCGATGCCGTGGATCGTGGGCGCGCCCGGGTGTCGGAGGGGATGGATAGTCTGATCACCCGTCAGTGGCAGCACCGTGTGGCTGCCGGTCAGGGGGGTCCCATGCGTGCTCGTACTCGTGTCCGTGTTCTGACGCCGGTGGCGACCGTCGTCACCGCTCTGCTGCTCGCCGCCTGTTCCAGCACCGGCACCCCGTCGACCGGTGGCGCCACCGCGAGCGGGAGTCCCCGGCCGACTGATGCCGCGTCGAGCGCCGCCGCGTCACCCGTCACCGCGCCGTCGTCCGCCCAGCCCACACCGATCGACACCCAGGTCGTCCTCTGGTGCGGAACCGGAGGGATCGCCAAGCTCGGAGCCGTGATCAATTCCGCCGCGCGGGTCGAGGCGCAGCATGCCGGAGGCAGCGGGGTGATCGACCTGAGCCAGGTGTCCAAGGACATCTACGCGGCCCGGCAGTACAGGCCCCTACCCGACCCGGAGACCCAGGCCGCCTGGACGACCGCCTTGCAGCACCTCGCCAACGGCCTGGACAGCGTCCTGAGCGTCTCCGACCTCAAGCCCCACCCGTCCATCGCTCCGGAGCTGGCCAAGGAGAAGGAGGCCCAGGGGTGGGAGGAGTACGCCACGGGCGTCGCCGGGCTGAAGGACGTCGACTCGCGGATCCTGGCCTTCGGCTGCCTGCGCGACGGCGACCCCTGGCACGTGTAGTTCGCGCGGAGTGCGGTCGGACGGCCGGCCAGGCGCCCGGGGGAGCCTGGCCGGCCGAGGTGGTCCGCAGTGCCGACCGCTAGTAGAGCGACACCCCGTACGCCGCGGCCGCGGCCGGGACGGGCTGGAAGAAGGTGGTGCCGCCGCTCGTGCAGTCGCCGCTGCCGCCGGAGGTGAGGCCCAGCGCCTTGCTGCCGTCGTACATCGGGCCGCCGGAGTCGCCGGACTCCGCGCAGACGTTGGTCTGGATCAGCCCGCGGACGGTGCTGCCGTCGGAGTAGTGGACCGTGGCGTTCAGCGCGGTGACCGTTCCGCCGTGGGTGCCGGAGGTGGAGCCGGTGCGCTTGACCGACTCGCCGACGTACGCGTTGGCCGCGGTGTAGCCGCCCGGGTGGCTGAGCGAGGTGTTGTCGTAGCGGACCAGCGCGTAGTCGGAGCCGGGGAAGGTCGCGCCGACCGTGGCGCCGATCAGGGTGGTGTGGCCGGAGTTGGTGTACCAGGTGTTGGCCACCTTGCCGCAGTGGCCGGCGGTGAGGAAGTAGTAGACGCCGCCCTTGACCACGTTGAAGCCGAGCGAGCAGCGGTACTGGCCGCCGTAGATGGCGGCGCCGGCCGAGACCAGCGGCTTGAGGACGCCGGGGGTGCGCTCGATCTTCAGCGAGGCGGCGTCCTGGCCGGCCTCCTTGGCGATCCTCGCGATGGCGGTGGGGGTGACGGTGCTGTCGGCGAGCACGACGACGCGTCCGGTGCTCCGGTCGGTGTGCCAGGCGATGCCGCCCACGCCGGCGCGGTCCACGGCGTCGCCGGCCCGGGCCAGCGCGGCGGCGTCGGGCGTCGGGGCGGCGGAGGCGGTCGGTACGGCGGCGGCGGTGGCGGCCGCGAGGACGGCGGCGACGGCGAGCAGCCGGGTACGGCCGCGACGTCCGACGGTGGGGGTGGTACGCGTGGTCCTCACAGTTCTCCTCCTCGGAGTGGGGAACCCATGGGGTGATGGGCCGTGAGGCGCGGGCAGGAGGCGACCGGGGCCGCCCCCCGGCCCGGCTCCTGATCTGATCCTGACAAGCGCTGTCTGTGAGTGTCCGTCAGCTGACGGACCGGCACAAGCCTCCGCGTCGCACTTCCGGGCGGCTGCGGCCCGAGCGGCCCGGGCCCGTACGATCACCGCATGTCGCTGCCGCACGCCATCCTGACCGCCCTGCTGGAGAAGCCGTCGTCGGGGCTGGAGCTGACGCGGCGCTTCGACCGGTCGATCGGGTTCTTCTGGCAGGCGACCCACCAGCAGATCTACCGGGAGCTGGGGCGGCTGGAGCGTGACGGGCTGGTGCGCTCCTCCGCGCCGGGCGCGGGGCGGGGGCAGCGCAAGGAGTACGAGGTGCTGCCCGCCGGCCGGACCGAGCTGGTCGAGTGGGCGCGGGAGGAGCAGGACCCGAAGCCGATCCGCGACCCGCTGCTGCTGCGGCTGCGCGCGGCGGCGGTGCTGGGCCTGGACGGGTTGGGGGAGGAGCTGGCCCGGCACCGGGAGCTGCACCGGGAGCAGCTGGCGCAGTACCTGGAGATCGAGCGCCGGGACTTCCCGCCCGAGCGGGCGGCGGAGGAGAACCGGCTGCAGCACCTGGTCCTGCAGGCGGGCATCCAGCTGGAGTCGTTCTGGCTGGCCTGGCTGGACGAGGCGCTCGAACAGGCCCGCAGCTGACCGCTGCGACCTCGGGGAATACCCCCGGTTGCCGTGCCGTTCGGGCAAGTGGTTGAATGTTGAATAACCGAAGGAGTTGAGAGCGGTGCAGTTCGGCATCTTCAGCGTCGGCGACGTGACCACCGACCCGACCACGGGGCGCACGCCCACCGAGCACGAGCGGATCCAGGCCATGGTGGCGATCGCGCTCAAGGCGGAGGAGGTCGGACTCGACGTCTTCGCCACCGGCGAGCACCACAACCCGCCGTTCGTGCCGTCCTCGCCGACCACCATGCTCGGCTACATCGCGGCCCGCACCGAGCGTCTGATCCTCTCCACGTCCACCACGCTGATCACCACCAACGACCCGGTGAAGATCGCCGAGGACTTCGCGATGCTCCAGCACCTGGCCGAGGGCCGGGTGGACGTCATGATGGGCCGCGGCAACACCGGGCCGGTCTACCCGTGGTTCGGCCAGGACATCCGCCAGGGCATCCCGCTGGCGATCGAGAACTACGCGCTGCTGCACCAGCTGTGGCGCGAGGAGAACGTCGACTGGCAGGGCCGCTTCCGCACCCCGCTGCAGTCCTTCACCTCGACCCCGCGCCCGCTCGACGACACCCCGCCGTTCGTCTGGCACGGCTCGATCCGCAGCCCGGAGATCGCCGAGCAGGCCGCGTACTACGGCGACGGCTTCTTCGCGAACAACATCTTCTGGCCCAAGGAGCACTTCCAGAAGCTGATCGACCTCTACCGCGAGCGCTTCGCCCACTACGGGCACGGCACCCCCGAGCAGGCGGTCGTAGGCCTCGGCGGGCAGGTCTTCATGCGGAAGAACTCGCAGGACGCGGTCCGCGAGTTCCGCCCGTACTTCGACAACGCCCCGGTGTACGGCCACGGCCCCTCGCTGGAGGAGTTCACCGAGCAGACCCCGCTGACCGTCGGCAGCCCGCAGGAGGTCATCGAGAAGACCCTGGCCTTCCGCGAGACCTTCGGCGACTACCAGCGCCAACTGTTCCTGATGGACCACGCCGGACTGCCGCTGAAGACCGTGCTGGAGCAGCTCGACCTGCTCGGCGAGGAGGTCGTCCCGGTGCTCCGCAAGGAGTTCGCCAAGGGCCGCCCGGCCGAGGTCCCGGACGGGCCCACCCACGCCGCCCGGGTCGCCGCGCAGCAGGCCGAGAAGACCGAGGAGGTCGCCAAGTGAGCACCCTGAAGCTGGCGGTGGTGGCGGCGGGCCTGAGCGTGCCGTCCTCCACCCGGCTGCTGGCCGACCGGCTCGCCGAGGCGACCGCCCGCGACCTGCGGGACGCCGGGCGGCAGGTGGAGGTCACCGTGGTCGAACTGCGCGAGCTGGCCCGGGAGATCGCCGACAACCTGGTCACCGGCTTCCCGCCGCCCGCGCTGCGCGAGGCCGTCCGGGCGGTCGAGGAGGCGGACGCCCTGATCGCCGTCACGCCGATCTTCTCCGCCTCCTACAGCGGCCTGTTCAAGTCCTTCGTCGACGTGCTCGACCGGGACGCCCTGACCGGCAAGCCGGTGTTGATCGCCGCCACCGGCGGCACCGCCCGGCACAGCCTCGCCCTGGAGCACGCGATGCGCCCGCTCTTCGCCTACCTGCGCGCCGTCGTGGCCCCCACCGCCGTCTTCGCCGCCTCCGAGGACTGGGGCGCGACCGGCGCCGACGGCTCGCTGGCCGGCCGGATCGCCCGCGCCGCCGGGGAGTTGGCCGAACTGCTGGCCGGACGCCCGGCCGCCGCCAAGGTGGTCGAGCAGGTCGTCCCGTTCGAGCAGCAGCTGGCGGCGCTGCGCCGGAGCTGACGGCACCTCAGCGCTGATCCGTCCGCATGACAGAGGAGAGGCACCCCGATGGAACCCGAGGTCCGCGACAACCCCGAGCAGTCCCGGTTCGAGATCCACACCGACGCGGGCCCGGCCGGGTTCGCCGAGTACCAGCGCGACGGCGGCCGGGTGAAGTTCGTCCACACGGTGATCGACCCGGCCTTCGAGGGCCAGGGCCTCGGCGGCAAGCTGGCCCGCGCGGCGCTGGACACCGTCCGTGAGCGCGGCGGGAGCGTGCTGCCGTACTGCCCCTTCATCCGCGGTTGGATCGGGAAGCACCCGGAGTACACCGACCTGGTGCCGGCGGACGAGCGCGCCAAGTTCGGACTGTGAAATAAGAAGTGACGGTGTGTCAGATCGGCAGGAGTCGGACATCTCCGGCCGCTGACATGGACGGACCGCGCCGGCCGGACTATCGTCGGCCGGCGTGACGTTCTCCATCGTGGCCCGTTCCGGCAACGCCTTCGGCGTGGCCGTGGCGAGCAAGTTCCTCGCCGTCGGGGCCCTGGTGCCCGCCGCCGAGGCGGGCGTCGGCGCGCTCGCCAGCCAGGCGTGGGCCAATGTCGCCTACCGCCCCCAGGGCATCGCGATGCTGCGCTCCGGTGTCGGCCCGGCCGCGACCGTCGCGGCGCTGCTCGCCGCGGACGACGGCCGGCGGCACCGCCAGCTCGGCGTGGTCGGCCCCGGCGGCGTCGCCGCCACGCACACCGGCGAGGAGTGCCTGCCCTGGGCGGGCGGCGTGGCGGGCGACGGCTACGCGATCCAGGGCAACATCCTGACCGGGCCCGAGGTGGTCCGCGACATGGAGGCCGTCTGGCTGGCCTCCGCCGAACTCCCCTTCGCCGACCGGCTGGTGGCCGCCCTCGGGGCCGGCGACTCGGCCGGCGGCGACGCCCGCGGTCGGCAGAGCGCCGCGCTGTACGTCATCGAACCCGGCCGCGGCGTCGGAGGCTGGGGCGACACCGCCTACGACCTGCGGGTCGACGACCACCCGGACCCGGTGGCCGAGCTGCGCCGCCTGCTGGCCGTCCACGAAGTCCTGCACGGCACCCCCGACCCGGCCGACCTGCTCCCGCTCCACGGCGAACTCGCCACCGAGGTCGGCGAGTTGCTCGCGGCCCTGGGCTACGACTCGCTCGACCGCTGGGCCGGCGTGGAGAACCTCGAAGGCCGCCTGGTGACCGGCAAGATCGACCCGCTGGTGCTCACCCACCTGCGGGCGATGGCCGCTTAGTCCGTCGTTGCCCTGCCGTTGGCCCGCCGCTCTCCTCCGGGATCTACCGTGACCCGGTCCCGGCGCGTGCCGGGCCGAGCGAGCGGACCGGGGGCGGCGAGGGTGCGGAGCAGGGTGCTGGTGGTCGGAGCGGGGTTCCTGCTGGCAGCGCTGGTGAGCGGCTGCGCGTCACCGGGGGAGACCACGGCGGCGGCGAGCCCCTCGTCGGACGTACCGGCGGCGTCGGGCTCCGTACCGGTGCCGTCGGCCGAGTCCTCGTTGCCGCCGGCCGCGCCGTTGGGCTCCGCCGTCGGCGTAGCGCCGCAGTCCGCCCCGCCGCAGTCCGCCCCGGCGTCGGCTAGGAAGCCCGCGCCGACGCCGAGCAGCCCGCCGTCCTTCGCGGAGCCGCACGTCTCCGCCATCCGGGCCGAGGGCCCCTGCCGGCTGAACGACCACACCTACGAGGCCGACTTCGTCATCACCCTGGCCGGCGGCCAGGGCTGGCAGATCAGGCCGCAGTCCACCCAGCAGGTGCGGCCCGACGGGACGTCGCTGACCTACCGGTACGGCCTGATCTTCCCGGACCTGCCGCCCGCGCCCGAGTCGCTGGTCGACGGCAGGGTCCGGGTGACCTACCCGCTGGGCGACGACGGCATGCAGGTCATCGCGCTGGCGGACGGGTCGGTGCACGCCGTCGTGGTGCCCGCCGACCTCAAGGCCACCGCGACCTGCGCCCCGTAGCCACCTTGACGGACCGTCAGCTCCAGCCCAGCGCCTGCGCGAGGTCGGCCTCCAGGTCCGCCGCGTCCTCCAGACCGACCGACAGGCGCAGCACCGCCGGGTGCGGCTTGTGGGCGGCGGCGACCGGACGGTGGGTGAGCGAGGCGGGGTGCTGGATCAGGGTGTCGACGCCGCCGAGGGAGACGGCGTGGGTGATCAGCCGGCAGCGTTCGGCGATCCGCGCGGCGTGCTCGAAGCCGCCGGCCGCCTCGAAGGCCAGGACCGTTCCGCCGCCCAGGAGTTGACGGCCCAGCAGTGGGGAGGGGCGGCGGCCGGGGTAGTGCACGGCGGCGACCTCGGGTCGCTCGGCCAGCCAGTCGGCGAGCCGGGCGGCGGTCGCGGAGGCGGCGCGGACCCGCAGCGGGAGGGTCTGCAGGCCGCGGTGGAGCAGGTAGCCGGCCAGCGGGTGCAGGATCGCGCCGGTGACGGCGCGGATCCGGCGCAGCCGGGCCGCCCACTCGGCGCTGCAGGCGACCGCGCCGGCCAGCACGTCGCCGTGCCCGCCGATCGCCTTGGTGGCGCTGTGCAGGACCAGCGCGGCGCCGAAGTCGGCGGGGCGCTGCAGGACCGGGGTGGCGAAGGTGTTGTCGACGACCAGCGCGGCCGGGCCGCACTGCGCGGCGACGGCGGCCAGGTCGACCAGGTCCAGGGTGGGGTTGCCGGGGGTCTCCACCAGCACCAGGCCGGTGTCCGGGCGGAGGGCCGCGGCGACGGTGTCGGCGGTGGCCCAGCTGACCTCGGTGCCGAGCAGGCCGGAGTCCAGCAGGTGGTCGGAGCCGCCGTACAGCGGGCGCACCGCGACCACGTGCCGCTTGCCCTCCGCGGCGGAGGCCAGCAGGCAGGCGGAGAGCGCCGCCATCCCGGAGGAGAAGGCCACCGCCTCGGCGCAGCCCTCGAGTTCGGCGAGCGCCTGCTCGAAGCGGGCGACGGTGGGGTTCCACAGCCGCTGGTAGACCAGTCCGCCCTCGCCGGGCGGCCGACCGCCCTCGGCCAGCGCCTGGTAGGCGTCGCCGCCGGCGGCGAGCGCGGGGACGGGGTAGGTGGTCGACAGGTCCAGCGGCGGGACGTGCGTGCCGAGGGCGGCGAGGTCCTCGCGGCCGGCGTGCACGGCCCGGGTGCCGATGCCGGGTGCGGCGTCGGGTCTGCGGGTGGCGGCGGGGGCGGGGAGGGTTTCGCCGAGGGTGAGCGAAGGTGCGTTCATGGCGGTGATCGTGAAGTTCGACGCGGCGAAAGGCCAGTGGGGCGGTCGAAGATTCGGTGCGGCCGGGGTACGGTCTTGCGGATGTTCGGCACGGGCCGCCACGCTGGTCGGCGTGCCGAACATTCCACGGGCCCGCACGGCGCTGGACGAGACCGACCGGGCGATCGTCCGGGCGCTGGTGGCGAACGCCCGGATGCCCAACAGCGCGCTGGCCGAGCAGCTCGGCATCGCCCCGTCGACCTGCCTGGCCCGGGTCCGGGCGCTGCGCGAGCGCGGGGTGATCAACGGCTACCACGCGGAGGTGGACCTGGCCGCGGCCGGACTGCCGCTGCAGGCGATGATCTCGGTGCGGCTGCGGTCGCACACCAGGGAGCAGAACGGCAGCTTCCGCGCCGCCGCGCCGCAGCTGCCCGGGGTGCTGGCGGTCTTCCACATGGCGGGCAGCGAGGACTACCTGCTGCACGTGGCGGTGGCCGACCCGGAGGCGCTGCGCTGCTTCGTGGTGGAGCACCTGACCACCCACCCGGCGGTGGCGCAGACCCGCACCAACCTGGTCTTCGAACGGATCGCGGGGACGTCGCCGATGCTCTGACGGGGCGCCGGGCAGCTGCTGGCGGGGCGCCGGCCGGACTACAGCCAGCCACGCCTGGCGGCCTGCAGCCCGGCCTGGAAGCGGGTCTGGGCGTTCAGCTCGTCGAGCAGGTGGGAGATCCGGCGGGTCATGGTGCGCTGGGTGATGCCGAGGCTGCGGACGATCGCGGCGTCCTTCATCCCGGCGGCCATCATGGTCAGCAACTCCCGGTCGCGGTCGTCGAGCCCGCCGCCCGGCCGGTCGGCGGCCAGCGGCGTGGCGCGCTCCCAGAGCAGGTCGAAGCAGGTCACCAGGGCGGTGAGCAGCGGCGAGTGGCGCACCCACAGCGCGGCGGTGGACTCGGTGGACTCGAAGCTCAGCGGGATCATCGCGCAACGGCGGTCGGCGACCAGCATCTTCATCCGCACCGAGGGCAGGCTGCGGGCCTGCTCGCCGGCCTGGATGCAGTGCAGCAGGAAATCCATCCGGGCGGCGCTCTCCAGCCCGGGCGCGTCGTACAGCGCCCGGTAGGCGACGCCGCGGGACAGCAGCTGGAGTTCGACCGGGTTGGCCACCGGGTCGTCGAAGTACGGCGGACAGTCGATGATCAACACCTCCTCCTGGGCGCCGAGTTGGAGCTGTTCGGCGCGGTGCCGCATGGCGTCCTGGCCCTCCACCAGCTCCACCAGCTCGGCGGACTTCGACGGGCCGAGCGCCTCGTACTGCCGCGCCAACTCCCTGACCCGGGTGCGCAGTCGGTCGAGCTCCTGCTGCCGCTGGGCGGCCAGCGCGTCGACCGCGACCTCCGGCGGGGCGGCGGTGTACCTGGTCGGGCTGCCGGCCAGCCGGGTCACCAGGCCGGAGGCGACCAGGCGGTGCAGGGCGGCGCGCAGCGCGGAGGGGAGGGCGTCCACCGCGTCGGCGAGCTGGGCGGCGGTCGACCGGGGCGCGGCCAGGACCCGGAGGTAGAGTGCGCTCTCCAGGGCGCCGAGCCCGACGGGCTCCAGCAGGTCGTCCGACATGCCGCCCAGGATAGGCGCGGGATGGCGACTTATGGCCATTGTCCACCATTCGCCGCCGCAGATCCGGCCATTCGGCCTTACGGTACTTGTCATCGGTAATCTGTCCGGTCCCCGGACGGGGCAGGCCCGAGCCCCTATGCGGCTGCACGACGGCGCCCCACCGCCGGCCCATGGCCGCCCCCGTTGTGAAGGGACCGACCATGGCTGTCGCGGACCCACCCCAGACCGTGCGGTACGGCCTGAGCCTGGCGACCGTGCCCGCATCCGTACCCGAGGCGCGTCGCCGGGTACGTACCGAACTCGCCGCGCAGGGCTTCGACGCGGAGCATCCGCTGACCGACACGGTGCTGCTGGTGGTCAGCGAGCTGGTGACCAACGCGGTGCGCCACGCGGCCCCCCGCTCGCCCCGGACGACCGTCGAACTCGTCTTCAGCGTCGACGAGTTGACCGTCAGCGTGCACGACAGGCATCCGCACTGCCCGCGCCGCCCCGAGGTCCCGCACCAGGACGGCAGCGGCGGCTGGGGACTCGGCCTGGTGCACGAGCTGGCCGCACTGGCCGGTGGCGGGACCGACACCCTCGCGGACGACGACGGCGGCGGGAAGACCATGGTGGTCCGGCTGCCGCTCGGCTGAGCGCGCGGTCGATGAGGGGCGGGGCCGGCGCCGCGTCCCGGCGGACACCGGTTGGGAAGACGATCGTCGGACGACCCCGCGGCACCACTCTGCTGCATGCACTCCGTTATTGCAAGTAACTCGCAATAAGCCCGGCGACCCGCTCAGCAGCGGCGCAGCGCCCCCGGCGCGCGCAGCGCGGCGATCGACGGGTAGCCGTCCACCGCCATCAGCAGGTCCGCCTCGGCCAGCAGCGAGCGCAGCACGTGCACCGCGCCGTCCTCGCCGCCCAGCGCCAGCCCGTAGACGTACGGCCGGCCCACGCCGACCGCAGTCGCGCCGAGGGCCAGGGCCTTCACCGCGTCCGCGCCCGAGCGCACGCCCGAGTCGAAGAGCACCGGCAGGCCGTCGGCCGCCGCCACCACCTCGGCCAGCGAGTCCAGCGCGGGCAGCCCGCCGTTCGCCTGCCGGCCGCCGTGGTTGGAGCAGTACACGCCGTCGATCCCGGCGTCCTTGGCGCGGCGGACGTCCTCCGGGTGGCACAGGCCCTTGAGGATCAGCGGCAGGTCGGTCAGCGACCGCAGCCAGGGCAGGTCGTCCCAGGTCAGCGGGTTGCCGAAGATCTGCACCCAGTCCATCACCGCACCGCGCGGGTCCCCGTCCGGGTCCTTCAGCCGGGCCCGGAACACCGGGTCGGAGGTGTAGTTCGCCAGGCAGTGGCCGCGCAGCTGCGGAAAGTTGCCGCTGCCCAGGTCGCGCGGGCGCCAGCCGGTCACCCAGGTGTCCAGGGTGACCACGATGCCCTTGAACCCGGCCTGCTCGGCCCGGTGCACAAGGCTCTCCGCCAGCGTCCGGTCGGTCGGCGTGTACAGCTGGAAGAAGCCCGGGGTGTCGCCCAGCTCGGCCGCCACCCGCTCCAGCGGGTCCACCGACAGCGTCGACGCCACCATCGGCACCCCCGTGCGGGCCGCCGCCCGGGCCGTCGCCAGGTCGCCGTGCCCGTCCGGCGCGCACAGGCCGACCACCCCGACCGGCGCCAGGAACAGCGGCGAGGGCAGCGTCAGCCCGAACAGCTCCACCGTCAGGTCCCGCTCCTTGGCGCCCACCAGCATCCGCGGCACCAGGCCCCACCGCGAGAACGCCGCCGCGTTGGCCCGCTGGGTGTGCTCGTCCCCCGCCCCGCCCGCCACGTACGACCACAGGCCCGGTGCCATCGCCTGCTCCGCCCGGCCCGCCAACTCCGGATACGCCATCGGGTACGTCGGCAGCACGCCGAACAGGCCCTCGAAGTAGATCTCGTTCTGGTAGTCGCCGAACTGCGGGGCCATGCGCGCTCCTCGGGGGGTGGGGGATGCCCACATTCCACCGGTCGGCGACGAGTGGTCAAGGGAGGGCCGTACCGCCCGCACTCCCGGCGGAAGATCCACCGGAGGTAGCCTGACTGCGGATGTGGTGACGATGCGAGGAACCGAACCCAAGGCGTCCGGGACGGCGATCCCCGAGGTCCCGTTCGCCGCGCCGCCCGGCGGCCCCGCCGGCGTGGAGGTGATGTCGCTCGCCGAACTGCGCGCCCGCCGCGCGAGCGCCCGGACCGCCGGCGACTTCCACCGCCCGCAGCGACCCGCCTTCCACCACCTGCTCACGCTGGAGCGCGGCGACCTCCGGCACACCGTCGACTTCACCGAGTACGCGCTGCGGCCCGGGAGTTGGCTGTGGGTCAGGCCCGGGCAGGTCCAGCAGTGGGGCCCGCTCGGGGACGCCGACGGGACGCTGGTGCTGTTCGAGCCCGGCTTCCCCGACCCGGCGACGGTGGCCTCCGCCCGGCTCGACGACCCCTTCGCCCCCGCCGTCCGGCAGCCCGCCGGCCCCGACCGGGAGGCCCTCGACCACGCGGTGCGGCACCTGCACCGCGAGTACGCCGACGCGGGCCGGCTCCCCGCCGACGTGCACCTCGCACTGGTCCGCCACCTGCTGGCCGCGCTGCTGCTGCGCCTCGCCCACCAGAGCGGCCCGCACGGCGGCGCGGGCGCCGAGGCCGGCGAGACCTACTGCCGGTTCCGGCAGGCCGTCGAACGCGACTTCACCCGCACCCGCCGGGTCGAGGACTACGCGCGGGCGCTCGGCTACTCCCCGCGCACGCTCTCCCGCGCCACCCTCGCCGCGACCGGTGTCGGCGCCAAGGAGTTCGTCGACCGCCGCGTCGTCCTCGAGGCCAAGCGCCTGCTCGCCCACAGCGACCGCTCCGCCGCCCGCATCGCCGACCACCTCGGCTTCGCCGACGCCGCCAACTTCGCCAAGTTCTTCCACCAGCGCACCGGCACCACCCCCATCGCGTTCCGCACCACCGTCCGCGGCGCGGAGGACAACTGACGGATCGTCAGGAGACCCGAGGTGCGCCGTCAGAGCGCCGCGCGGATCAGCTCCGCCGTCTGCGCCGCGTGGGCGGCGTCGCGGTAGCGGGTGCGGGGCCAGAAGAAGCCGCGCAGGCCGTCCTTGGGGTTGCGGGGGACGACGTGGGTGTGGAGGTGGGGGACGGACTGGCTGATGCGGTTGTTGGCGGCGACGAAGCTGCCCGCGGCGGACATGCCGCGCTCGACGGCGGCGGTCAGCAGGCGGACGCGCGAGTAGTAGGGGCCGGTCTCCTCCTCGGTGAGGTCGGTGAGGGTGGGCACGTGCCGGCGCGGGATCACCAGCACGTGGCCGGGGAAGAGCGGGCGGTGGTCGAGGAAGGCGAGGACGAGGTCGTCGGCGAAGACGGTGTCGACGGCGACCTCGCCCGCGGCGACCCGGCAGAACAGGCAGTCCATCGGGCCATCATCGCCCCGCCGCGGCCGGTCAGGCGTGCGACCAGGCCGGGGCGGTGACCACGGCGAGCAGCTGGGCGGAGGTGAGGGCGCCGGGCTCGGCCGAGTACGTGAAGCCGGGGCCGTAGGTCCACAGCTGGGCGGAGACCAGGGTGCCGTCGGGGAGCAGGGCCGCCGCGTGCCAGCTCCTGCCGGTGGCGCCGTCGGGGCCCAGGACCGTCCGCTCGCCGACCGCCGTCCTGGTGCCGTCCCCGGTGACCGCCAGGGTCGAGCCGTAGCCCAGCTGCTCGAAGGCGGTGCGCGGGTCGTCGGGGAAGCCGCGGTGCCAACCGTGCTCGACCGACACCACCAGCTGGCTGGTGCGCCCGGCCGCGGTCACCGCGCCGTGCACGCGGCCCGGCGTGTCCTGGACGCCCGTCCCGGCGTCGAAGGAGGCTCCGGCGGGCAGCGCGCCGCGGAGCGTCGCCAGCACCGCGGCCGGGGGCGCCGCCGCCGGCTGCGCGGACACCGCGGGCATCCCGACGAAGGCCGGCCGCCAGGCGTCCGAGGACACCACGTCGAGGAGCTGGGCCTCGGTCAGTGCAGGCTGCTCCCGAAGGGCCCGGGCCGGGGTGGTCTCGTCCACCCGGACCTGCCGCCCGTCGGGCGCCGTGTGGACCACCGTCCAGGAGCGGTCGTCGCCGGTCCAGCGGGGCTGCTTGACGAGGGTGAGGACACGCGAGCCGTCCGGCCGGGTCTCCCGGCGGCAGCTGGTGGTCGGCTCGGAGAGGCTGTCCGGGCACTGCACGCCCGTGGAGCCGTCGGTCAGCGGGACGGCCACCCGGTTGACGGTCAGCAGGACCGTCACCGGTCCCCGGCCGTCGTCGTAGTCGAGCCAGGCCAGCGGGTGGCCGCCGGGCAGCTGGTCGTCGGCGGTCTGGCCGTTCACGTCGGTGACCAGGCCGTCGGCGGGCAGCAGCGAGCGCAGCGTCACGGTCATGAACTGGGCGCTGACCGGCGGCGCGGCCGGTGCGGGCCGCGGGGCGGGGCGGTCCGGCAGCACGGCCAGGGCGAGTGCGGCGGCGGCGACCACGCCGACGGCCGAGGCGGCGGCGGTCCGGCGGCGGCGCACGCGGGTGCGGCCGCGGCGCTCGGCGGCCAGCGCGAACAGCTCGACGGCGGGCTCCGGGGCCAGGTCGGCGGAGGCCCGCAGGGCGCGGGCGAAGTCCTCTTCGGGAAGCATCGGGCAGACTCCAGGGGGCGGAGGGCGGAACGCTGGGAGGTGACGCCGGGTCAGCGGGCCGCGGGCGTCACGGGCGGGCGAGGTCGTCGAGCTGGTCGCCGAGGCTCGCGCGCAGCCGGGTCAGTGCGCGGGAGGCGCGGGAGCGGACGGCGCTGGGCGTCAGGCGCAGGGCGGCGGCGGTCTCCTCGACACCGAGGTCCTCCCAGTAGCGCAGGATGAGCACCGCCCGGTCCTGCTGAGGGAGTTCGCCGAGCGCGTGCAGCAGGGTGAGCCGCAGCGCCGGGTCCGCGCCGGGCGCGGGGCGGTCGGCGAAGGTGTCGGTCACGTGCTCGCCGCTGCTGCGCCGCCGGCGGTGCGTCAGGAAGGTGTTGACGAGCACGGTGCGGGCGTAGCCGGCCGGGTTGGCCATCCGGGAGACCCGCCGCCAGTTGCCGTACAGGCGGCTGAGGGCCTCCTGGGCGAGGTCCTCCGCGAGGTGGGCGTCGCCGCCGGTCAGCAGGTACGCCGTGCGGACCAGGTGGCGGGCGCGGGCGGCCGCGAAGTCCCGGAAGTCCAGGGGCTCGTCCGCCCCGGTGGTCGTCGTGCTGTCCATGCCCTTCTAACGCGGTCGGACGGTGTTCCTGTCGCACCGTCGGCTGATCATCCGTCAATCACACGGGGTGTCGGACCGGACGGAACCGGACAAGGTGTGACGATGCGCTCGTGACCACCACCAGCGAGCTCAGCCCGGCGGCGCCGCCCGTCCTCGACCGGCGGCAGCGCAACGTCGTGTTCGGCACCATCATGCTGGGCATGCTGCTGGCCGCCCTCGACCAGACCATCGTCGGCACCGCGCTGCCCACCATCGTGGCGGACCTCGGCGGCGCCGCGCACATGTCGTGGGTGGTGACGTCCTACCTGCTCGCGGAGACCGTCACGACCGCGCTGGTCGGCAAGTTCGGCGACCTGTTCGGCCGCAAGGTGGTCTTCCAGGTCTCGGCGATCGTCTTCATCACGGGCTCCTTCCTGTGCGGCCTGTCCACCAACATGACGCTGCTGATCGCCTGGCGGGCGGTCCAGGGCGTCGGCGCCGGCGGCCTGATGGTCACCTCGATGGCGCTGATCGCCGACGTCATCCCGCTGCGCGAGCGCGGCAAGTACCAGGGCGCGATCGGCGCGGTGTTCGGCGTCGCCACGGTGATCGGCCCGCTGCTCGGCGGACTCTTCACCGACCACCTGACCTGGCGCTGGGCCTTCTACGTCAACGTGCCGATCGCGATCCTGGTGGTGATCGCCGCCGCCCGGAACATCCCGGTGGTCCGCTCCGCCACCCGCCCGGTCATCGACTACCTGGGCATCGCACTGGTCGCGATCGGCGCCAGCTCACTGATCCTGGCCACCAGTTGGGGCGGCAACGAGTACGCCTGGGGCTCGCCGGTGATCATCGGCCTGTTCTGCGGCGGCGTGATCGCCCTCACCCTGTTCTGCCTGGTGGAGACCAAAGCCGCCGAACCCACCCTGCCGATGCGGCTGTTCCGCAACCCGGTCTTCACGGTCTGCTCGATCCTCAGCTTCATCGTCGGCTTCGCCATGCTCGGCGCGATGACCTTCCTGCCGACCTTCCTGCAGTACGTCGACGGCGACTCGGCGACGGTCTCCGGCGTGCGCACCCTGCCGATGGTGCTCGGCCTGCTGATCGCCTCGGTCTTCAGCGGCAACGTGGTCTCCAAGACCGGCCAGTACCGGATCTTCCCGATCGTCGGCTCGCTGGTCATGGCCGTCGGCCTGTACCTGCTCTCGCTGCTCGACGCGGAGACCAGCGCCTGGCTGGCCAGCCTCTACATGTTCGTGCTCGGCACCGGCATCGGCCTGTGCATGCAGGTGCTCACCATCGCCGTGCAGAACACCGTCGACTACGCCGACCTCGGCACCGCCACCTCCGGCGTCACCTTCTTCCGCACCCTCGGCTCCTCGTTCGGCACCGCCGTCTTCGGCACCATTTACGCCAACACCCTGAAGACCAACCTCGCCGAGGGCATCGCCAAGGCCGCCGCCGCCACCGGAGCCGACCCCCGGCAGATCGCCGGCGCCGCGCAGAACCCGCACGGCGTGCACGACCTTCCGGCCGACCAGTCCGGACCCGTCATCCAGGCGTACGCCGACTCGCTGCACACCGTCTTCCTGTGGACCGTCCCGGTCGCCGTCCTCGGCTTCGTGGTCGCGCTCTTCCTCAAGCAGGTCAAACTCCGCGACTCCGCCCGGGCCACCTCCACCGACATGGGCGAGGGCTTCGCCCAGCCGTCCTCCGGCGACTCCACCAAGCTGCTGGAACTCGCCGTCGCCAAACTCCTGCGCACCGCCGGCCTGGAGACCGCCCGACAGGTCGTCAACTCCTCAGGTACCCGCCTCGACATGGGCGGCGCCTGGGCCGTCATGCAGGTCGAGCTGTTCACCCGCACCGTCGGCCACGCCAGCCTGCACCTGATCGCCGCCCGCCGCCGGATCCCCCCGGAGGTCCTCGAACCGGTCTTCGACCGGATGGTCGCCGAAGGCTTCCTCCAGGCCGACAACGGCTTCTTCGACCACACCGAGGCCGGTGAACACGAGGCCGCCGTCATCACCCACGCCTGGGCCGACTGGCTGAACCACCGCCTCGAAGAGGACCGCGGCCGCCCCCGCAGCGCCGAACTGCGCGCCGCCGCCGACGCGATCGCCAAGCGGATGATCGCCGAGGACCTCGCCGAGGGACTCCCCGAAGCGGTCCGCAGCGGCACCCGCTGACTCCCCGCCGGGATGCTGCTCTACGCCCCCGCGGCGCTGTTCCTGCTGCTGTTCGGCATCGGCGTCCTGCGCGACCGGCGCCGCTTCGGCAACGCCGTCCAACTCGGCCTCGCCGTCACCTTCCTGGCCCTCGCGCTGCTGGTCACCCTCGGCCGGGCCGACTCGGTCGCCGCCGAGACCGTCCTGATCGCCGTCGTCCTCGCCCCCGCGGTCGGCTCCCTGGTCCTCGCCTTCCTGCTGATCGCCAACGGCCTCAAGATGCTCCGCACGGAGGGCCGCCGCCCCGCCAACCTGCTCGCCCTGCTCGCCGGAGCCGGCATCCTGCTGGTCTTCGGCCTGCTGCTGGCCGCCACCCGGACCTCCTCCCCGGAGGTGGCCACCCTCGCCCGCACCGTCTTCGTGGTCGCCTCCTACCTCTCCTTCCTCTTCGTCTGCTTCGTCGGCTACGCCTACCTCTACGGGCGCCTGACCCCGCGTCAGGACGTCGACTACGTGGTCGTCCTCGGCTCCGGCCTGCTCGACGGCGTGCGGGTCCCCCCGCTGCTCGCCAGCCGCCTCGAGCGCGGCCGCGCCCTGTACGACGCGCAGGCCCGGCGCGGCCGCGCCCCGCTCCTCATCACCTCCGGCGGCCAGGGGCCCGACGAACGGCGCCCCGAATCCCACGCGATGGCCGACTACCTCACCGACCGCGGCTTCCCCGCGGAGCGGCTCCTGCGCGAGGACCGCTCCCGCACCACCGAGGAGAACCTCCGCTACAGCCGCGAGCTGATGACCGCCGCGGACCCCGGCTACCGCTGCGTCATCGTCACCAACAACTTCCACGCCTTCCGCACCGCGATCCTCGCCCGCCGCGAGAACGTCAACGGCCAGGTCGCCGGCGCCCCGACCGCCGCCTACTTCTGGCCCACCGCCACCATCCGCGAGTTCGCCGCCGTCTTCGTCCAGTACGGCCGCACCAACTTCGCCGTCTGCACCCTCCTGATCGCCGCCTCCCTCCTGGCCTAGCCCCACCCGCCCACCGGGCGCTGCGGCTGCGCCGCCGGTGAGCCCGCAATGCTGTCCTGTTCGGAGGGTGGGTCCCGTCGTCGCCTCGCCCGCCCGGAGGGCTAGGTGGCTTCGGGGCCGGCCCGGAGGGCGGTGGCGGCGGCGCCGATGAGGCCGGCGTCGGGGCCGAAGTGGGCGGGGTGGAGGTGGAGGCCGCGGGTGAAGGGGAGGCCGGCGTAGTGGGTGAGGTGGCGGGCGAGGGGGTCGAAGAGGAGGGGGCCGGCCTGGGCGACGCCGCCGCCGATGACGACGGCCTGGATCTCGACCAGCGCGGCCGTCCCGGCGATCGCCGCCGCCAACGCCCGCGCCGCCAGGTCGAACGCGGCGAGCGCCGCACCGTCCCCCGCGTGGGCGGAGTCGGCGACGGTTCGGGCGGTCGCGCTGCAGGCGTCCGGCGGACGCCACCCCGCGGTGCGGGCGTGCCGGACGATCGCCGGCCCGCTGGCCAGGCCCTCCAGGCAGCCGCGTCCGCCGCACGGGCAGGGATCGCCGTCCCACTGCACCGAGACGTGCCCGATGTGCCCGGCGTTGCCGGTCGGACCGGGGTGCACCCGCCCGTCCAGGACCAGCCCGCCGCCGACTCCGGTGGAGACCACCATGCACAGCGCGTTGCGGTACTCCGCGGCGGCGCCGAGCCAGTGCTCGGCCTCGGCGACCGCCACCCCGTCGCCGAGCAGTCGCACCGGCAGCCCCGTCCGGTGGGCGATCCGCCCGGCCAGCGGGAAGTCGCGCCACGCCGGGATGTTGACCGGGCTGACCGTCCCCTGCACGGTGTCCACCGGACCGGCGCTGCCCACCCCCACGGCCCGCACCCGGACCCACTCCGGGTGTCCGGTCAGCTCGTCGAGCACCTCGGCGACCCCCGCGAACACCGCGGACGACTCGCCCTCCGCCGCGGTCGGGCGTTCGGCTCTGGCCAGCAGCTCGCCGCTCGCGGTGACGATCGCGGCGGCGGTCTTGGTGCCGCCGAGGTCGACGGCGGCCACCAGCCGCTCCGGGGGCGGGACGGCGTTCACGGTGCGCCTCCTGACATGTCCGATTCTGGTGCGACTTGTCGGACTGGCCACGCTACCCGAGGACCCGCACCCCGCGGCCGTCTGACGCGGGGTCAGAGCGCCGCCGTCAGTCCCTTGCCGAGCGTGACCAGCCCGCCGGCGAGGGCCAGCGTCAGCACCAGGGTCCGCGCCTGCCGCTCCGGCACCCGCCCGGCCAGCAGGAACCCGGCCGCCGTCCCCACCCCGACGGCCGCTCCGGCCAGCGACCACTGCGCCCCGGAGAGCGTCGGCAGCCCGCGCGCGGTCAGTGACACCGCGTTGACGACCACGCCGTAGAACTGCGCGTTGGGCCGGAACTCGCGCGCCGACCAGCCGCTGTTCACCGCGTACAGCGAGATCGCCGGGCCGCCCACCCCGGCCGCCGCGTTCAGCAGCCCGCTGGTGGCGCCCGCCGCGACCGCGCCCGGCACCCCGCGTAGGGCCGCCGCCCCGACCCCGCGGATGACCAGCGTCGCCGCGACGGTGACGGCCGCCCCGATCCCGATCAGCAGCGTCGGCTCCGGCACGGCCCTGGTCAGCCACGCCCCCGCCGGCACGGTGACGATCGCCGCCAGCACCAGCGGCACCATCCGCCGCGGCTGTACGCCGCGCCACTCCGAGGCCAGCCCGGCGAGGCTGATCATCCCGCTCGCGCAGTTGGCCAACCCGACCCCGTCCGCCGGACCGAGCACCAGCACCAGCACGGGCGCCGCGACCAGGGCGAACCCCATGCCGGAGAGCCGCTGGACGGCGGACGCGACCAGGACGAACAGCACGAGCAGACAACCGACGATCACAGCCGCACACCCTCGCACGCCTGAGGTCCGCGGCGCAGCGCCCCCGGGCGGCGCCGGCCGGCCCGGGTCACTGCACGGGGTGCGCGGTCAGGCTGTTGCGCAGGCGGTGGTAGGTCGGGACGTCGAAGCGGCCGGCCCGGGGAGCGGCGACCGTCGCGGCGGAGAGGGCCACCGCGTCGGGGAGGATCGCAGGCCAGCCGGCGTTCGCGGCGAGGCCGGCGGCGAGGGCGGCGACCACCGAGTCGCCGGCGCCGGTGGGATTGCCGACGACGGCGGTGGCCGGCGCGCAGCGCCAGGCGGCGCGGCCGTCGACGGCGAGCAGGCCCTCGGGCCCGAGGGAGGCGAGGACGGACTCGGCGCCGAGCCGGCGGAGGGCGTCCGCCGCGGCGCGCGGGTCGGCGAGGCCGGTGGCGGCGGTGAGTTCGGCGGCGTTGGGCTTGATCACGGTGGGGCGGGCGGGCAGCGCGGCGAGCAGTGCGGGGCCGTCCGCGTCCAGGACCACGGGGACGTCGAACTTCCGGCCGAGGTCGACGAGTCGGGCGTACGCGTCGGCGGGGAGCCCGGGCGGGAGGCTGCCGGAGAGGACCAGGACGGTGGCCTGCGGGAGGTGGCGTTCGATCTCGGCGCACAGGGCGGACCAGTCGGCGGGCCCGAGTTCGGGGCCGGGCTCGTTGAGCATGGTGGCGTCGGCGGCGTCCACCACGGCCACGGTGCGCCGGGTCTCACCGGATATCGGGACGACCGCGTGGTCGAGTCCGGCGGCGGCGAGGTCGGCACGGACGGCCTCGCCGGTGGGGCCGCCGAGCGGCAGGACGCAGCGGACGGGTCGGCCCAGCGTGGTGAGCACCCGCGCGACGTTGACGCCCTTGCCGCCGGCCTGGGCGGCGACCTCGGCGACCCGGTGGCTGGTGTGCGGGCGGAATCCCGGGACGGTGTAGGTGACGTCCAGCGCCGGGTTGGGAGTGACAGTGAGGATCACGGTGGACGGCCCCCCGAGGGTTGGTGATTGAATCTGCGCGATTGTACTGAACTTCAAGCAGCTTCGATCACCAGCGGGCCTATTTCAAGAGCCGGGACAGCCTCCGGTCGGCCAGTACCCGTCCGCCGGTCTGGCAGGTCGGGCAGTACTGCAGCGAGGAGTCCGCGAAGTTCACCGAGCGGACGGTGTCCCCGCAGACCGGGCAGGCCTCGCCCGCCCTGCCGTGCACCGCCAGATTGGCCTTCTTCTCCGACTTCAGCCCGCCGGGCGGCGCGGCCCGCAGCAGCTCCAGCGCGGCGGTCAGCTCGTGCCGGATCGCCGCGTGCAGCCGCCCGAGCTGCTCCTCGTCGAGCGAGGCGGCCAGCGCGTAGGGGGAGAGCTTCGCGGTGTGCAGGATCTCGTCGGAGTAGGCGTTGCCGATGCCGGCCAGCAGGGTCTGGTCGGTGAGGAAGGTCTTCAGCCGGCGGCTCGCGCCCGCGGCCATGGCGGCGAGCTGTTCGGGGGTGGCGGCGAGGGCGTCGACGCCGAGTCTGGCGATGCCGGGGACCTGCTGAGGGTCCGTCACCACGTGGGCGGCGAGCCGCTTGGTGGTGCCCTGCTCGGTCAGGTCGAAGCCGCTGCCGTCGTCCAGCACCAGGCGCAGCGCCAGCGGTCCGCGGCGGCTCGGCGGCTTGGCGGGGAACGAGGCGCGCTGGTGCACCCAGCCGGCCCGGGCCAGGTGCACCACCAGGTGCGGACCGCCGTCGGTGGCCAGGTCCAGGAACTTGCCGTGCCGCCCGACGCCGCTGACGGGCCGTCCGGCGAGCGCCTGGACCGGCGGGTCGAAGGTCTTCAGCACCTGGATCGACAGCACCTCGACGCGCTCCAGCGTGCGTCCGGCGCAGGCGGCGGTCATCCGCTCGGCGAGCGCCTGTACTTCGGGGAGTTCGGGCACCCGTCCAGTCTCGCCCGCGGGCGGGGCGCGGGCCACCCGGCGGACGGCGGGTCCCGGCAGGCGTGCCGTTCGTGGCGGAACGGTGTCCTGACGGCGTGTCGGATGTCGGGGGCCGGATGCTCGGCGTTCACCCGAGGGGGCTAAGTTGGCTATACATGTTTGCCGAGTGTCCCGGTTTCGAGGGGGAAGCGTGAGTCCTGTCGCCGTCCCGGTCGTGGTGCTGGCCGCGGCCCTGCTGCACGCCGTGTGGAACGCCCTGGTGCACGGGGTGCGCGACCGGCTGGCCGGCGTCGCCCTGATGAACGGCGTCTTCGTGGTCTGCGGGCTGGCGATGGCGCCGTTCTTCCCGCTGCCCGGGTCGGCCGTGCTCCCGTACATGCTGGGCTCGGCCGCCCTCCAGGTCGGCTACCAGCTGCTGCTGGCCCGGGCGTACGAGCTCGGCGACTTCGGGCAGATGTACCCGATCGCCCGCGGCACCTCCCCGGCGGTGGTCGCGCTGCTCGCCGTCACCGTCCTGCACCACACGATGCCGCCCGGCAAGCTCGTCGCCGTCGCCGTCATCTCGCTCGGCCTCGCCGGGCTCACCCTGGTCGGCGGCGTCCCCGGCCGCGCCCAGCTCCCGGCGCTGGCCGCCGCGTTCGGCAACGGCGTGCTGATCGCCGGATACACCGTGGTCGACGCCGGCGGGGTCCGGGCCGCCTCCAGCGCGGGCGGCTACATCTCCTGGATGTTCGTGGTCCAGGGCCTCGCCGTGCTCGCCGCGGTCACCGCCGTCCGCGGCCGCACCCTGCTGCCCGCGCTGCGCGAGGGCCGCGCCGTCGGCGTGGTCGGCGGCCTGATGTCGCTCACCGCCTACGGCCTGGTGGTCTGGGCGCAGACCGTCGGCGACCTCGCCACCATCGCCGCGCTGCGCGAGACCAGCATCGTGATCGCCGCCCTGATCGGCACCCTCGTCCTGCGCGAACGCCTCGGCACCCTCCGGCTCGCCGCCAGCGCCACCGTCCTGACCGGCATCGCCCTGCTGGAGCTGGCGCACTGAGGGCGGTCAGGGCCTGGGCAGTTCCGCCCATGTGCCCATCGTCGTCTCCAGGGTCCAGATCCTGACGTCGGCCTGTACCCGGGAGGCGAACAGGTCGCGTTCCGCCACGATGGCCAGGTCGCCGGTGCCGAGTTGCTGTCGCACCGCGTGCTCCAGCAGGTCCATACCGGTGCTGCCGCCGTCGCAGAGGGCGCGGAGGAAGGTCCGGTCCCAGGTCCGCTCGTGGAAGACCCAGGGGGCCTCACCGTCGGCGGTGCGGCGGAGGACGGTCATGAACTGCTTGGCCCGGTCGCGGCGCGCCGCTCCGTCCTTGATCTGGAAGATGTGGTTGCCCGTCTCGACCACGGTCGTCGTCGGCAGAACGAACCGCACTCCGGCCCCGTTTCGGGCAGTCATCTCCGCTACGACCGCGTCGTGGTGAGCATTGAGGTGCGGAACGTTCAGGATCTCCACGAACACCGAGGTGTCCAGGAAGTCGACGACGGGCAGTCGGAGGCCAGGCGCGCGCTTGGGAGTCACGGGCTCACAGGCTCCTCAGGAAATCCTTGACACCTTCGGACGGGACACGGGGCTGGAGGGCGTCCGGGAGCCGGTTCTTGGTCACGGCGTCGCCCAGGTCCCCGGCGGCCAGCAGGTCGATGTAGCCGGGTAGGTCTGTCAGTCGGGTGAGGACGCTCTCGCCGGACTCGGGATCGCGGGTACACACCACGACGCCCGAATGGTCCTGGGCATCAAGGGAGTTGAGCAACGCTGGACTGTGTGTGGTGAACAGCACGTCGATGCTGCGCTGCTTCGACTCCTCCTTCATCAGTTGCAGCACCCGGGCCGCCTGCGTCGGGTGCAGGCCGTTCTCGATCTCCTCGATCACCAGGTGCCGCTGCGCCGCCTCCGGGTCGTCCGTCGAGACGGGGGCACTGAGCAGGGCGGTGCCGAAGGCCAGGAAACGAAGCATGCCATCGCTGAGCAGCCGCGCGGGCACGTCGTGCTCGCTGCCGTGGTAGCCGGCCTCGCGGAGGACGAGCTGGACGTCGCCGAGGGTGGTGTCGACGCTGCTGATGCCGCGGACCGGGTATTCGGGCATTCCGGCCACCAACTCGGTGAGCCGGTCGAAGGCGGTCGGATCGGCCTGTCGCAGGTGGACCGCAACAGCGCTCAAGTTGTCGGCGCTGCGGCGGAGTTCCGTATCCCTGGCGTTGACGTAACGCCTCATCAGATGGGGGACCGGGTCGAGCAGGAACACCTCGCGCAGGACTGCCAGGACGTCCTGTGCCGACTGGTGAACGACCTTTGCCGCTTCGGTGGTCACCGGCAGCCGTACAGGGATCTGACTGGTCAGCAGCCGGTCGGATGTGAAGGGGATACCGGGGTCCAGGCCGTCGCCGCGTCTGCCGGCAAACCAACGGACGTTGAAATCGCTGCGACGGGGGTCGAGTGGGTCGCTCGTCAGCAGGGCCCGACCGGCGGCGAGTCGGCGGTTGCCGTAGCGCACGCCTTCGACTGCGACCAGTTCCTCCCGGACGATGCGGACCTCGGGGCGGACCGCGATCTCCACGTCCAAGTCGTAGACCGCCTGTCCGGCCCGGACCCGGCAGCCAAGCCGGAAGCCGTCCTGTCCCAGCGGGGCGCAACCTTCGGCGCCGCCGCGGATCGGTTCCTCGCCGCCGGCGCGGGGGGCATCCAGGACGTCACGCACGGGCTCTCCGGTGGCCAGGCGGGAGAGCACCAGGAGCGCGTCCAGGGCGTTGGACTTGCCGCTGCCGTTGCGTCCGATCAGCACGGTGAGGTCCTGGAGCGGCAACCGCTGATCGGTGAAGCTCTTGAAGGAGGTCAGCCGGACCTCCTCCAGGCGGGGAGTCTCCACCGCGCACCTCTTTCGTCCGTTCAACACCGAGCGACGTCCTCGGCCCAGCTAAGCAGTCGATCTTGCGCTCCGTCCAATACCGGGCCGCCGGGTCAGCTCAGGGACTCCACGGCGGTGGCGAGGCGGTGGGCGGCTTCGGTGAGTTGGGGGCGGGTCTCGGCGTAGCCGAGGCTGAGGCGGATGCGGGGGGTGGGCTCGGCGGTGAAGTAGGCCGGGCCGGGGGAGACGGCGAGGCCGTGGCGGAGCGCGGCGGCGGTGAGGGCGTGCGGGTCGAGGTGGGACGGGAGGGGGAGCCAGAGGTGGAAGCCGCCGTAGGGGAGGCGGGCCGGCAGCAGGCTCGGGGCCCGGTGTTCGAGCGCGGTGGCGAGCAGGTGCCGCCGGTCCGCCAACTCGCGTGCCACGAACCGCAGATGGCGCGGCCAGTCGGGCGAGGTGACCAGCTCGAGCGCGGCCTCCTGGAGCGGACGCGGGACGAAGAACGTGTCCACCGCCTGGACGGTGCGCAGCCGGGCGAGCGCGGGACCGCGGGCGGCCAGCGCGGCCACCCGCAGGCTCGGTGACGCGGGCTTGGTGAGCGAGCGGACGTGCACCACGACGCCGTCGGGGTCGTCCGCGGCCAGCGGCGGCGGCAGTTCGGGCGCGTCCGCGTGCACCAGCCGGCGGGCGTAGTCGTCCTCGACCACGAACGCCCCGGCCTGCTTGGCGGCGGCCAGCACCGCGCGCCGGCGCTCCGGCGGCAGGACGGTGCCGGTGGGGTTCTGGAACAGCGGCTGGCAGACGAAGAGGCGGGCCCCGCTGACCGCGAAGGCCTCGGCGAGGCGCTCGGGCCGCACGCCGTCCTCGTCGACCGGCACCGGGACCGGCCGCAGGCCCGCGGCGCGGGCGATCGCCAGCAGCCCGGGGTAGGTGGGGGACTCCACCAGGACCGGGGCGCCGGGCGGGGCGAGCGAGCGCAGCGCGGTGGACAGCGCGGACTGGCCGCCGGCCGCGATCAGCACCTCGGCCGCGGTGACGCCGCCGCCGATGTCACGGGCGAACCAGCCGCGCAGTTCCGGAAGCCCGTCCAGCGGCGGGCGGCCCCAGGCGCCGGGCCGGCGGGCGGCCCGGGCGAGGGCGGTGCCGAGCGCCTTCTCCGGCAGCAGCGAGGGGTGCAGGTAGCCGCTGTTGAGGTCGATCACCTCGGTCGGCGGCTGGGCCAGCGCAGCCAGTACCCCGGAGGCGTCCACCACCCGGGAGGGCGGGGCGCCGGCCTCCGCGCTGAGCGCCACCTCCTGCCAGGAGAAGTCGCCCTGCGGCGCGGGCGCCGGCCGCTGCTCGGCGCGGAAGACGCCGGTGCCCGGGCGGGAGACCAGCAGGCCCTCGGCGACCAGTTCGCGGATCGCCCGGGACACCGTCACCGGGCTCACCCGGTAGCGGTCCACCAGGTCCCTGCTACTCGGAATCCGGTCACCTGGCGAGTAGCGCACGACCAGCGCGCGGAGGGTTCCGGTCAGCTCCTGCACGCCCATTGACAGCCCTTTCGACAGACGGAGGGTAACTGTTATCGTCAGACATGTCAGCCCACAGTAGCGCTATCGCCCGTCAATCAGTAGCACTCACCGGCACCGCACAGGCCGCGCTCGGGGTGCTCTCCTTCTCGTTCTCCTTCCCCGCCACCGCCTGGGCCCTGCAGGGCTTCGGCCCGTGGACGGTCACCGGACTGCGCGGAGTGCTCGCCGCGCTGATCGCCGCGGTCTGCCTGGCCGCCTCCGGGGTCCGGATACCCCCGCGGGCCACCTGGCCCGGCCTCGCCGCCGTCGCCCTCGGGTGCGCCGTCGGCTTCCCGCTGCTCACCACCCTGGCCCTGAAGACCTCCTCCACCGCGCACTCCGCCGTGGTGATCGGGCTGCTCCCGCTGGGCACCGCCGCGGTCGGCGCGTGGCGCACCAAGGCCCGGATGTCGCGCGCCTTCTGGTGGGCGGCGCTGGCCGGCGCGGCGGTGGTGGTCGCCTTCACCGTCCAGCAGAGCAACGGCAACGGCCTCACCACCGCCGACCTGTACCTGTTCGGCGCGCTGGTGGTCTGCGCGATCGGCTACGCGGAGGGCGGGCGGCTGGCCCGGGTCATGCCCGGCTGGCAGGTGATCGCCTGGGGCGTGGTCGCCGCGCTGCCGATCACCGCCCTGACCGGCGGCCTCGCCCTCGCTGCCGAGCCCGTGCACTGGAACTGGCACGGCCTGGCCGGGCTCGGCTACCTGGCCGCGATCTCCCAGTTCGGCGGCTTCGTGGTCTGGTACCGCGGCATGGCTGCCATCGGCGTGCCCCGAGCCGCCCAACTCCAGCTCGCCCAGCCGCTGTTGACGCTCTGCTGGGCGGTCCTGATCCTCGACGAGACGCTGCCCGCCATCGCCGTCCCCACCGCCCTCGCCGTGGTGGCCTGCATCGCCGCCACTCAGCGCGCGGCCCGCGCCAAGGCTCCGGCCGGATCCGCGGTCCGCGCGTCGGGCCGGCAGCCCTCGTCAGCGGCGGCGGACCGGCCGGAGCTCCACGAGCACGCCGGTCAGACGCAGACCCGGCAGTAGAGGTGTTGCCGGGCGGTGCGGGCCCGCCGGGCCAGCAGCGCCAACTCCTTGATCAGCGGACGCAGCTCGTCGGGTTCGACGGGCTGCAGTTCCGCCGTCCGCGCCCAGCGCTCGGCCAGCTCCGGCAGGTCCGAGGCGCGGATCCCCGCCAGGGTCTCCCGGACGTCGTCGGCCAGCTCCATCACCCACGGGCCGGTCACCCACGGGTCGTCCTCCGCGAACGCCGCCGTGGCCCCCTCCGCCCACGGCTGCGGCCCGACCGGCCAGACCGGACGCGCCGCCACCAGCCCCGCCTCGAACGGCACCTCGCGCGCGGCGGCGACCAGCCGCCCGAGCACCACGATCGGGTCGATCCCCTTCGCCTCGACCAGGTCGAACGCCTTCGACGGCTGCTCGTCGCTCGTCAGCACCTTGACCACCGACGCCTCGTCCGTCGCCCGGAAGTAGTCCGTCAGCACACCCATTGGCTCATCCCCTCCGCCAAGCACACCAGGGCCACCAGTGGACCACGGACGGTCGACGCCCCGTCAGGTGGCCTCCGGTGCATCGCTGAGACGGGCCGGGGCGACGGAACGGCTCGGCGGCTCGGCGGCTCGACGGCGTGCGGGGGGTCGCCGAGCTGGAGGTGGGCCTCCGCGTCGAGTTCCCGGGCCATGGCCTCCATCGCGTCGTCGCCGAGCTCCTGGGCGGTCCGGACGAGCTCCCCGGCGACCTCCCGCGCCTCCTCCCAGCGCCCGCCGTGCGCAGGTCGAGGCCGAGCAGCCGGCTGGAGACGGCCTCGTTCGCCCGTTCCCCGGCCCAGGCGGCGACGGACTCGGCGGCCCGGCCCACGCGCCGGAGTGCGGAAGACCTCGATGCTCCGCCGGTAGGAGTCCAGGCTCGGCGCGGCCTCCTCCAGGGCCTGCCGGGGACGGCCTGCGGCCTGATGATGCGTCGAACGTCGTGGTCGGGCGTCCGGGGGAGCTCCACCGCGCGGCACCCCCGCACAAGGTGTCGCGCGGTGGGCTCCGGCTAGTAGGTGCCGGGGATGCCGGCCGCCTTGCAGGCCGCGGCGTACTGCGGGGTGCAGACGTCGGCGGCCTTGTAGAGGCCGCCCGCGATGACCGTGTCGGCCACCTTGGCCTTGGTGACCACGATGGGGGTGAGCAGCATCGAGGGGATCTCGTCGCCCTTGGAGGTGGTGATGGTGGAGGCGACGGAGGTGACGTCGAGTCCCTTCACCAGGTACACGGCGATGTTGGCGGCGGCGTCGGCCTCGGGGCGGTACGGCTTGTAGATGGTGTACGCCTGCTCGCCGGTGAGGATCCGTCGGACGGCCTCCAGCGAGGCGTCCTGGCCGCCGACCGGGACGTCGGTGCGGCCCGCCTTGTGCAGGGCGTCGATGATCGAGCCGGCCATGCCGTCGTTGGCGGAGTAGACGGCCTGGAAGCCGTTCTTGCCGAGCTTGGAGATGGCGTCGTTGACCTTCTCGGCGGCCACGTCGGGCTTCCACTCGCCGGACTGCTCGTAGGCGACCCGCTTGACCTTGCCGTCCAGCGCCTTGTGCGCGCCGGCCTTGAAGTCGGCGGCGTTGGGGTCGGTCTCGGCGCCGTTGATCATCACGACCTCGGCCCCGGCGGCCTTGTTGCCGAGCGCCTCGATCAGCGCCTGGCCCTGGAGCTCGCCGGTGCGCTGGTTGTCGAACGAGATGTAGGCGGCGACCTTGCCGGCGGCGAGGCGGTCGTAGGCGATCACCTTGGCGCCCTTCTTGGCGGCGGCCTCCACCCACGGTCCGGTGACGGCGGCGTTCACCGGGTCGAGCAGGATCACCTTGACGCCGCGCGACAGCAGGGCGTCGAACTGCTCCTTCTGGACCTTCTCGTCGCCGTCCGCATTGGCGTAGTCGAGGCTGCACCGGGTGCACAGTCCGGTCACCGCAGCCTCGATCATCGGCTTGTCGAACGCCTCGTACCGGGTGGAGGACGAGCGCTCGGGCAGCAGCAGACCGATCGCCTGGTTGGAGGCCGAGGACGACTTCGGCTGGTCGCTGCCGCAGGCGGCGAGCGACAGCGTCATCGAGACCGCGGCGGTGCCGATCACGAGCCGACGGGTCTTTGCGTTCATGGTGGGTGGTGCCTCCCTGACAGCGCCGCGTCCCTGCGGCGAGGTGAAGGGGAGTCAAGCGTCACCCTCAATGTGTCGTCAAGAAGTAAATCATCGCTTGGGACGAATCGACCAAGTCGTTACCTTCTTGAATGTAAGTTGCAGCCGTCCATCGGCCCCGGCTCAGCGCTCGTTGCGTGCCACCAGGAACACCCCGGCGACCACGATCGCGCCACCGAGCGCGATCGGCCAGGTCAGCGGCTCGGCCAGGACCAGCCAGCCGAGGAACACCGCGACCACCGGGTTCACGTAGGCGTAGGTGGCGACCAGCGGCAGCGGTGCGCGCTGCAGCAGCCAGGCGTAAGACGTGAACGCGACAATCGAGCCGAAGACGATCAGGTACGCCAGCGCGACCCAGGAGCGGGTGGAGACCGCCGCCGGGTCGAAGCCGCGCGGCTCGTGGCGCAGCAGCGCGACCACCAGCGCGCCGACCGCGCCGGCCAGCATCTCGTACACGCTGGCCACGAACGGGTCGGCGGGCATCGGCAGGCGGCCCGCCAGGAACGAACCGAACGCCCACACCACGGCCGCGCCCACCACGACCAGCAGGCCCGACAGTTCGACCTCGCCGCTCAGGCCGGGCGCGGTGAGCACCGCAAGCCCGACCAGGCCGACCAGCACCCCGGCCAGCGTGGCCCGCCCGGTGCGCTGCCCGGTCAGCCGGCGCAGCAGCACCACCCACAGCGGCACGCTGGCCACCAGCAGCGCGGCCAGCCCGGACGGCACCGAGCGTTCGGCCAGCACCACCAGCCCGTTGCCGCCGACCAGCAGCAGCACGCCGACCAGCACCGCCGAGCCGAGTTGACGCGGCGTCACCCGCAGGACGCCCCAACCGCGTCGGGCCACCAGCGCCGCCGCCAGCAGGACGCCCGCGGCCGCGAACCGCATCGCCCCGGACAGCAGTGGCGGCAGGGTCTCCACCGTCACCCGGATCGCCAGGTAGGTCGAGCCCCACACCACGTACACGATGCCGAGCGCCGCCCAGACCGCACCGCCGAGACCCGGGCGGGCGTCGGCGGGAGTGACGACGGAGGGCGGGGTACCGGGGTCGGTCGCCGACCGCGGGGACGGGGCGGACATGTGCGTCTCCTTGCGTTGGTGCTGACAGGGTGTTCGGCGGAATGACACCACATTCCGCCGCCCGGCGACAGGGAGTCCGTCCCGCGGACCGGTGGGCGGCGGCTCCGCAGTCCGCGCCGGGGCCGCCCACCCCGCGCCGGAGCCCCGCGCGCCGCGCCGGACAGGGCCGACCGGATGAACCGGCGCACCACCGCGGCCCGCGGCCGGGCGGCCCGGGTGCGCCGGATGGTAGGCATGGGGGCGGATTCGAGCAGCCGACCCGAGGAGCGGCCGGATGTCGTGGTTCGCCGCCCCCGAGTACCGGCTCGCCCGCGAGCTGTTCCAGCGCCTGCTCGCCCTCGTCTACCTGTGCGGATTCCTCGGCGCCGCCCGGCAGTTCCGCGCCCTGCTCGGCGCCGACGGGATGCTGCCGATCCCGCGCTACCTGGCCCGCACCCCGTTCCGCCGCGCCCCGAGCCTGTTCCAGTGGCACTACAGCGACCGCCTCTACGCCACCGTCGCCTGGACCGGCGCCGCGCTGTCCGCCGCCCTGCTGGCCGGCGCGGCGAACCACCTGCCGCTCGGCGCCGCGATGGCGCTCTGGGCGCTGCTCTGGGCGCTCTACCTCTCACTCGTCAACGTCGGCCAGACCTGGTACGCCTTCGGCTGGGAGTCCCTGCTGCTGGAGGCCGGCGCGCTGGCCGTCCTGCTCGGCAACTCCCGCACCGCCCCGCCGGTCCTGGCGATGTGGCTGCTGCGCTGGCTGCTGTTCCGGGTCGAGTTCGGCGCCGGACTGATCAAGTGGCGCGGCGACCCCTGCTGGCGGCGGCTCACCTGCCTCTACTACCACCACGAGACCCAGCCGATGCCCGGACCGCTCAGCTGGTTCTTCCACCACCTGCCCCGCCCGTTGCACAAGGTCGAGGCCGCCGCCAACCACTTCGTCCAACTCGTCGTCCCGTTCGGCCTGTTCCTCCCGCAGCCGTACGCCACCACCGCGGCCCTGCTGATGATCGCCACCCAGCTGTGGCTGGTCGCCTCCGGCAACTTCGCCTGGCTGAACTGGCTCACCATCGCCCTGGCCCTCGCCGTCCTCGACACCCGCACCCTGCGCCGGGTGCTCCCGGTCGCCGCCGACCCCCACTACCCGCCGCAACCCGCGTGGTACCAGGCCCTGGTGGCCGCCTACACGCTGCTCGTACTGGTCCTCTCCTACCGCCCCGCCCGGAACCTGCTCTCCAGCCAACAGTTGATGAACTACTCGTTCGACCGCCTCCACCTGGTCAACACCTACGGGGCCTTCGGCTCGGTCAACCGGATCCGCCACGAGGTGGTCATCGAAGGCACCGCCGAACCCGCCGGGCGCGGCGGCTGGCAGGAGTACGGCTTCCACGGCAAACCCGGCGAACCGCGCCGCGCCCCGCGCCAGTTCGCCCCCTACCACCTGCGTCTGGACTGGCTGATGTGGTTCGCCGCGATCTCCCCGAGCTACGCCCGCAGCTGGTTCGCCGCGCTGCTCGCCCGGCTGCTCGTCAACGACCCCGCCACCCTGCGGCTGCTGCGCCACAACCCGTTCCCCGACCGGCCGCCGGCCCTGGTCCGGGCCCGGCTCTACCGCTACCGCTTCACCGACGGACCGGAACTCCGCGACACCGGCGCCTGGTGGCGACGCGAGTACCTGCGCGAGTACCTGCCCGCCGTCGGCCTCCCCGAAGTCCGCCACCTCGCCCCCGGAGCCCACCGGTGACCCGCCCCAACTCCCGTACCCCGTCCGCCGACCATTCACCCGACCGCGTACTGTCAGTGCCGCCGCCTACCGTGCGGACCGGGCCGACCGGCCCGCGCCCGCCGCCACCGGTCCCACTCGGCCCGGCAATTCACGGGGGTCCGGTGCGTGCGTGCCTCGAACGCGCACCCGTATTCTGGCCTCCCGCGAGCACCAGCGCCGCGCCCACCCCACCCGCCCCGAACCCCGCCAACCGCCACGAACCGGACATCACATGACAGTGCGCTACCTGAACGACGCCGACGACTCCGCGTCCGACACCGCGTCCGACCCCGCGGCCGCGACGGACGGCGAGACCCGCCAGAGCACCCGTGAGGAGCTCGGCCGGTTCGCCGACCAGGGCGGCTTCACCCTCACTCCCGAGGCCAACCCCTGGCTGGAGGCCGCCGATACCCTCGGCGGGCCCGAGGACGCCCGGGCCGCCTCCACGGTCCTCGCCGAACTGCGCAGTCGCGACACCCGCGCCGTCGGCCAGGCCGCCAACGCCATCGCCGCCAAGGCCGGACTCCAGATCCCCGACACCCTCGGCGGCCTCACCACCCTGCTCGACCTGCTCCAGCGGGTCCACGCCACCTCCGCCGCCCTGCGCGCCGAGGTCTACGAGCAGGACCTCGCCGCGCTCGCCGCCGCCACCGGCAACGGCGCCTACCGCAAGTCCCAGGACGTCAAGCTCTCCTGGAACCGCCGCCGGGTCCTGCGCTCGCAGGCCCGCACCCTCACCACCACCGGTGCCCGCACCGGCCGCGCCGACCTGCACAACGCGCTGCTCGCGGCCGCCGCGGCCCACCGCGACTGGACGGCGCTCACCCCCGCCGGCACCACCGCCAAGCCCGCCGTCCCGGTCGACGGCGCCCTGCTCACCGAGACCGCCACCGTCGTCGAGTCCCTCGCCGACGCCGTCCGCTCGCTCGCCCGCCTCCTGCCCGAGCGCGCCCTCGACTCCCTCCCGCTCACCGAACTCGCCGACCTGGTCGACCGGCTGGCCGCGGACGAGGGCACCCTCTACCGCCTCTCCGCCCTCCGCCAGCTCCGCACCGAGCTCGCCGACCAGGGCCTCACCGAGCTCCTGGCCGAACTGACGGAACGTCAGGCCGACCGCGAGGCGGCCCTCGCCGCGTACGACCGCCACCACGCAGCCCGCACCGCGCTGGCCGCAGGCCCGCGACAGGCCGCAGACGAGGCGACCGAGACTGAGGACGACTCCGAGGCCACGGTCATCGACCTGGACGAGGTGGAGTCCGAGGAGGCCTCCGTCGAGGTCGAGGCTGAGGCTGAGACGGTTGCTGAGGTCGAGGCTGCCGTTGAGGAGGCCGAGGCCGAGGCTGAGGTCGAGACGGTTGCTGAGGTCGAGGCTGCCGTTGAGGAGGCCGAGGCTGAGGTCGAGACGGTTGCTGAGGTCGAGGCTGCCGTTGAGGAGGCCGAGGTCGAGACGGCCGCTGAGGTGTCTGTCGCCGAGGAGGCCGTGGTCGAGGTCGAGGTCGAGGCCGAGGCTGAGGGCGCCGAGACCGTGGCCGATCCCGAGCCGGAGGCCGAACCGGTCGCCGAGGTGCCTGTGGTCGAGGAGGAGGTGGAGGCTGCCGCCGAGGAGGCGGTGGTCGAGGCCGAGGCCGAGATCGAGGTTGCGGAGCCCGTGGTCGACGCCGAGCCGCAGGCCGTCGTTGTGGCGGAGGCCCCGGAGGCGCTCGCAGAGGCCGAGGCCGAGGCCGCTGCCGAGCCGGTGGCCGAGCCCGTCGCTGCCGCCGTGCCGTGGGCTGAGGTCGCGGCCGCGGAGGTCGCTGCCGCCGAGGTCGAGGCGGAGCCCGTCGTCGAGGCCCCGGTTGTCGAGGCCGTGGACGAGCCCGTCGTCGAGCCCGAGCCGGCCGCTGAGGCCGAGGCCCTGGTCGTCGAGGCCGAGGCCGAGGCCGAGCCCGTGGCCCCGGTTGCCGAGCCCGTCGTCGAGCCCGAGCCCGTGGCCGAGGCCCCGGTTGTCGAGGTCGTGAAGGAGCCCGTCGCCGCGGTCGAGCCGGTCGCCGCGGTCGAGGCCCCGGTCGCGGAGCCTCTCGCCGAGCCCGTTGCGGAGCCCGTCGCGGAGCCTCTCGCCGAGCCCGTCGCCGACTCCCGTCCGTCGAAGCCCGAGCTTGTCGCGGGGAAGCCGATCACCGGGTACTCCGCTGAGGAGCTGGTCTCGCTGGTGGCGTGGCTGGACTCGGACGGTGAGAAGCGCAGTGACGACGAGTTGCTGCGGGCGGCGATGAAGGAGCTCGGGTTCGCCCGGCTCGGGCCGCGGATCAAGGAGGCGCTGGGGGCCGCCGTGGCCACCGTGCGCGCCTGACGGTCGGTCGACCACCGTACGGGCAGCGCCCGTCGTTCCCGGACATCGCGCCGGGGCGGCGGGCGCTGTGCGTTTCAGGAGTCCGCGGGTCGCGGGGGTTCGAGGCGGTTCAGCCAGGTGGTGAGGAGGGATTCGAGCTCCGCGGCCTCGGTGGGGGAGAGGGTGGCGAGCAGGCGGTGCTCGTTGCGGATGTGGTCGGTGAAGGCCTGGTCGATGACGGAGCGTCCGGCCTCGGTGAGGGCGACGACGCGGCCGCGCCGGTCGGTGGCGGCGGGGCGGCGGGTGACCAGCCCGGCCCGTTCGAGGCGGTCGATGCGCTTGGTGATGGCGCCGGTGGTGACCATGGTGTGCGCCGCGAGTTCCCCGGGGGCCCGTTCGTAGGGGGCGCCGGCCCGGCGCAGGGTGGCCAGGACGTCGAACTCGCCCTCGCCGAGGCCGTACCGGGCGTAGACCGTGGTGAGTTCGCCGGTGAGCAGGGTGGCGACCCGGTGCAGGCGGCCGATCACGCCCTGGGGGGCGAGGTCCAGGTCGGGGCGTTCGCGCCGCCAGGCGGCCTGGATGCGGGCGACGTGGTCCATGGGCTCCATGGCACCCATCATATCTTCCATGGAAGCTATAATGTTTTCCATGGAAGCTACTTTCCGATGGGTCGCGGTGGCGGCGCTGGCCCCGGTCGCCTGGGGGGCCAACTACTACATCACGCACCGGTACCTGCCCGCCGACGCCCCGCTCTGGGGCGCCACCCTGCGCGCCCTGCCCGCCGGACTGCTGCTGCTCGCGCTCGCCCGCCGGTTGCCGCGCGGTGCCTGGTGGTGGCGCTCGGCGGTGCTGGGCGTGTTGAACTGCGCGGCGTTCTTCGTGCTGGTCTACCTGGCCGCGCAGTGGCTGCCCAGCGGCACCGCCGCGATGATCATGGCGCTCTCGCCGCTGGCGATGATGCTCAGCGCCCGCCTGCTGCTCGCCGAACGCCCGCACCCCGCCCGGCTGTTGGGCGGGGCGGTGGGCGTCGGCGGGGTGGCCGTGATGCTCGCGGACGGCGTCGGCGCGGGCGGCTTGCCCGGCGTCCTCGCCTCGACGGGAGCGCTGCTGGCCGCCTCGACCGGCTACGCGCTGGCCAAGCGGTGGTCCGACGGCACGCCCGTACTCGCCTCCACCGCTTGGCAGTTGACCATCGGTGGCGTTTTCCTGCTGCCGCTGGCGGGGGCGGTGGAGGGTCCGCCCCCGCGCGTGGACACCGTCGCGCTGCTGGCCTTCGGCTTCACCGCGCTGATCGCCACCGCGCTCGCCTTCCTGGCCTGGTTCGCGGGTCTGCGTCACCTGCCCGCCGGCACCGTCGGCCTGATCGGTCTGCTCAACCCGGTCACCGGCGTCCTGCTCGGCACGCTACTCGCGGCCGAACCGCTGGGACCGGCCCAACTGCTGGGCATGGCAATGGTGTTGGGTGGCATCGCGGTGGGCGTGCGGGCCGCGGGCGGTGGGCGCGGGCCGGTCGGGGAGCAGCCCGTCACGCGCCGAACCCTCCGTCGACGGCGATCGTCGCTCCGGTGAGGTAGCCGCCGTCCGGGCCGGCCAGGTGGGCGACGGTGGCGGCGATCTCGGCGGCCTCCGCGTACCGGCCGAGGGCGGTGAAGCCGGCGATCGCCGCCGCGTTCGGCCCGTCCGCCGGGTTGGCGTCGGTGTCGGTGGGGCCCGGCACCACCACGTTGACGGTGATCCCGCGGGGGCCGAGCTCGCGGGCCAGCCCCTTGGTCATGCCGGTCAACGCGGCCTTGCTCATCGCGTACAGCGCCAGCCCGGGGAAGACCGCCCGGTCGGCCACGTTGCTGCCGATGCTGATGATCCGTCCGCCGCCGTCCATGTGCCGCACCGCCGCCTGCGCCGCCACGAACGCCGCCCGCACGTTCACCGCCAGCGTCCGGTCCAGCTCCGCCAGGCCGACCTGCTCCAGTGGACCGGTCGGGAAGACCCCGGCATTGTTGACCAGCACGTCCAGTCGGCCGAGCGTCCTCGCGGCCTCGTCCACGGCGGCGGTCAGCTCCGCGGGCACCGCACTGTCGGCCCGGACGGCGACCGCCCGCCGACCGCCGTCCCGGATCCGCTCCGCCAACGCGGCAGCCTGCTCGGCCGAGTCCCGGTAGGTCAGCGCGACGTCCGCGCCCTCCGCGGCCAGCCGCAGCGCGATGGCGGCGCCGATGCCGCGGCTCGCACCGGTGATCAGGGCCACGCGTCCTTCGAGTCGATTCATGCCGTCGAGCCTCGCCGCGGCCCGGCAGCGGCGCTGGCGGTAATCCGACCTGGCGCTCGGCGCCCGCTACCGGCCGCTCGCGCGCACCCGGGCTCGGTGCGTCGCCGCACCGCGTCTGCCGGCTACGCCCCGATGTCCTCGTACCAGAGGTCGGGCCGGGCAGCGATGAACTCCCGCATCAGCGCCGTGCATTCGGCGTCGTCCAGCAGGGTGATGCCGACGCCGTGCGCGGCCAGCCACCCGTGGCCGCCGGTGAAGGTCGCGGACTCACCGACCACCACGTGCCCGATGCCGAACTGCCGGACCAGGCCGGAGCAGTACCAGCACGGCGAGAGCGTGGTGACCATGACCGTGTCCCGGTACCCGCGTAGCCGCCCGGCGGCGCGGAACGCGGCGGTCTCGGCATGCATCGACGGATCGCCGTCCTGGACCCGGCGGTTGTGACCCCGCCCCAGCAGCCGCCCGTCCCGATGGAAGAGCGCCGCCCCGATCGGGATCCCACCCTCCGCGAGCCCGGTCCGGGCCTCCGCCACCGCGACGGCCAGCCACTCCCTCGCCTGCTCCACCGTCACCTGAGGATCCATCAGGCCTCCGCCCGTTCCGCTCCGCTCCGCCGCGACGGCGCTTCCGCCGCCGATCATGCCCAGTCGCCGAGCCCGACAGCCCTGGAACGGGCCGGACTTCAGCCGACCAGGGGATCAAAAACGCCCGGAGCCGCCGCCCGTACCGGGGCTTGTTTCCCGTTCCTTCCGTGCCGGCATGCGGCGCTCGCTTTCCACTTGACTCCGTGTCGGCTCGCTCGCCGCAGGCGCTTCCGGCTCGGCGCTGTCGCGAGCCGACCGGTGCCTGAGCTTGTTTCCCATCCTCCCCGTGCCCCGCCCCTCCGCCGCAGGTGGGTTCAGCGCAGGACGGCGGCCGAGCAGGTCCGCCAGCCTGCGGCGCTCGCTTTTCACTTGACTCCGTGTCATCTCGCTCGCCGCAGGCGCTTCCGGCTCGGCGCTGTCGCGAGCCGGCCGGTGCCTGAGCTTGTTTCCCATCCTCCCCGTGCCCGCCCCGTCCGCCGCAGGCGGGTTCAGCGTAGGACGGCGGCGAGGAGGTCCGCGCCGAGAGTGGTGGTTGTGGTGAGGTCGAGGGTGTAGTGGACGTAGCGGCCGCGGCGTTCGGTGGTGAGGAGGCCGGCGCGGCGGAGGGTGGCGACGTGGCGGGAGACTTCGGGGTCGGTGAGTTCCCAGGCGCGGGCGAGTTCGCCGGTGGTGTGCGGGCCGCGGGCCAGGGTGCGGACCAGGCGGAGCCGTACGGGGTGGGCGAGGGCGTCGAGGCGGAGGCGGACGGTCTCCAGCGAGACGGGCTCGGGGTGGTCGGCGCGGGCGACGGGGTACTGCACGACGGGCTGCCAGTCGGGCGCGTAGACGGCGACCAGGTGGGGGTGGCCGAAGACGGTGGGCAGGAAGGTGACCCCGCCGGGGCCGGCTTCGGTGGCGTTGTCCTGGAGCTTGTCGAGGACGAGCGAGCAGCCGTCCGCGCCGACGGCGATCGCGCTGGAGGCGGCGGCCATGGCCGCCCCCAGCCCCTGACGTCGCATCAGCTCGGTCTTGTCCCGCACGTCCTGCGCGAGTTGCGCGGCCGACCCGGGCCACGCGGCGTCGAAGAACGCCTCGGCGCACTGCTCCAGAGTCTCCCGAATCCGCGCCCGGACCGCCCCCGGGTCCGCCAACAGCCGTTCGGCGAAGGCTTCCTGGAGCGCGCCGCGAGCCTGCGCACGGTCCAGCGCGTCGGCCCGGGCGACGGGGTCGTGCAGCGGGGAGCGGCCGCCGAAGTGCAGTCGGTTGCTGCCGCAGGTGGTGACCAGGGCGGAGTGCGCGTAGCGGTCGTCGTCGATCAGGTCGACCTCGTCGAGCTCCTCGGCGAGGGTGGCGCGCGGCCTGGCCGGGACCAGGAAGTCGGCCCGCGAGGAACGCCACAGGAACTCCGCCTCGTGCAGCCGCTCGGCGAGTTCGGGGCGCAGCGCGGTGCGCACCCCGGCCGCCCAGCCGGCCAGCTGCGGGTGGTGGTCGGGAGCGGCCAGGACGTGCAGCATCGCGGCGAGTTCGGCGAGTGGCGAGACGGCGAAGCGGATCCGTTCGGACGCCGTGCCGGTGAGGTCGATGCGCAGGGTCACCCGGACATCCTCCCTGTTCGGACGGCATCCCCGAGCGTCGATTGACGGGAATCGTCAATCGACGTGACCGCGGTGCCGGCCGGGGCGCACGGTGTCCGCCATGACCACCGCGACGCCGGCCCCGACCCAGCCCACCCCCGACCACCGACCCACTCCCGACCACCGACCCGGTCCTGGCCACCGACCCAAGCCCGGCCATCGACCCACGCCCCGTCAACTGGTGCGCGCCTGCGGCGGACCGCGCTACGCCCTGGCGCTCGCCGTCGACGCCCTCGGCACCGGACTGCTCCGGCCGTTCCTGCTGCTGTACGGGATCACCGTGCTCGGCCTGTCCGCGTCGGCGACCGGCCTGGCGATGACGGTCGGCATCGTGGCGGGCCTGGCCTGCCTGCCGCCGCTGGGCCGTTGGCTGGACCGCGGCGCGCGCAGTACCGCGGTGGCCGCGTCGATGCTGGTGCGGGTGACGGGGGTGCTGGTGCTGCTGGCCGCGCCGGCCGGGGACGTGCCGCTGTTCACGCTGGCCGCGCTGCTGCTCGGCATCGGCAACCAGTCCTGGCCGGCGGCGCACGCCGCGCTGGTGGCGACCGTCAGCACCGGACGGCTGCGCGACGCGGCGCTGGCCGCGGGCCGTTCGGTGCGCAACGCGGGTCTCGGGGTCGGCGCGCTGCTGGCCACCGCCGCGGTCTCCGGCGGACCGTCGGCGATGCGGGTGCTGGCGGTGGCGTCCGGCGCGGGGTACCTGGCGGCGGGCCTGCTGGCCTGGTCGGTGCGGATCGCCGCCGACCCGACGCACCGTCAGGCCGCGGACGCGGGGCCCGCGCCCCGGATGGGTTCGTTGCTGCTCGCCAACGTGGTGTACGTCTTCTGCCTGAACGTGCCCGAGATCGCGGTCCCGCTGGTGCTGGTCACCCAGTTGCACGCCTCGCCGGTGTGGGCGGCGGTGGTGTTCGTCGCCAACACGGTGCTGGTGGTGGCCCTGCAGGTACCGGTGACCACCTGGACGGCCCGCTGGTCACGCGGCACGGTGCTGGCCGCGTCCGGGGTGGTGCTGGCCGCGAGCTACCTCGGCTTCCTGTTCGCCGCCGAGTTCGGCCCGGCGGCGGTCGCCCTGGTCTCCGTGCCGTGCACCCTCGGCGAGATCCTCTACGCGGGCAGCGCCACCGCCCTGGTCACCGCCCTCGCCCCACCCACCCTGCTGGGCCGGGCCCTGGCCCGCTTCCAACTCTCCACCGGCCTCGGCCTCGCCGTCTCCCCAGCCGCCATCACCACCCTGGCCGCCCAGAGCCCCACCACCCTCTGGACCACCCTCGCCGCCGCCACCGCCACCGCCTCAGCCACCGTCTGGCCCACCCGCACCCGCGCCTGACCCCTCCCACGGACCCTCCGGGGGCCGACGGATGGGAACCAGGTGAATTTCAGCCACGCCCACCCCCGCCCCCTCCGGGAAGAGCATCCGGGTGCGGCCACCCCCCAGACTCATCCACCTCACACCCCACCCCTCCGGGAGGAGCTTCGAGGCCGGCCCCCGCCCACTCTCCCTTGCCGATGCCCCCTCCGGGAGGAGCATCCGGGTGCGGCCACCCCCAGACTCATCCACCTCACACCCCACCCCTCCGGGAGGAGCTTCGAGGCCGGCCCCCGCCCACTCTCCCTTGCCGATGCGCCCTCCGGGAGGAGCATCTGGGCGCGGCCACCCCCTGACTCTTCCACCTCACACCCCACCCCTCCGGGAGGGGCTTCGAGGCCGGCCCCGTCCCACTCTCCCTTGCCGATGCGCCCTCCGGGAGGAGCATCTGGGCGCGGCCACCCCCTGACTCTTCCAACCACCCCCACCCCCTCCGGGAGGAGCCTCGAGGCCGGCCCCGTCCCACTCTCCCTCGCCAAAGTGCCCCTCCGGGAGGAGCGTCCGGGGCGGCGGCTAAGGTGCCGGAATGCGAGATTTCGGGGCGGGGCTGCGGTTCCTGGTCAACGGGCAGCGGTGGGCGGCGCGGCACGGCCGCTGGTGGGGCTTCGGGATGATCCCGGCGCTGATCACCCTGGTGGGTTACGTCGCGGTGCTCGCGGTGCTGATCGTCTTCGCGGGCGACATCGCCGACTGGGCCACCCCCTTCGCAGACGACTGGGCCTCCGCCTGGCGGGGAGCCCTGCGCATCGCGGTGGCACTGGCAGCCATCGGCGTCGGCGGCCTGCTCGCGATGGTGACCTTCACCGCCGTGACGCTGCTGATCGGCGAGCCGTTCTACGAGTCGCTCTCCGCGCAGGTGGAGGAGTCCGAGGGCGGCGGCCCCAACCCGCCCCGGGTGTCGCTGTGGCGGGAGCTGTGGGTGTCGGCCCGGGACAGCCTGGCGGTGCTGGTGCGGGTGGCGGCGATCGGGCTGGTGCTGTTCCTGTGCGGGTTCATCCCGGTGGTGGGGCAGACCGTGGTCCCGGTGCTCGGGATCTGTGTCTCCGGCTTCTTCCTGACCGCCGAACTGACCGCCACCCCGTTGCAGCGGCGCGCGATGGCCCGGCGCGAGCGCCTGCGACTGCTGCGCTCCCGGCTGTCGATGACGGTGGGCTTCGGCGCCGGACTGGCGCTGCTGTTCCTGGTCCCGGTGGTGACGGTGCTGGCGATGCCGGGGGCGGTGGCCGGGGCAACCCTGCTGGCCAGGGAGATCGCGCCGCGACCCGACGACGACCCCGAACACCCGGACGACCACGGCAACGACCACGGCAACGACCACGGCAACGACCACGGTCACGACCACGGTCACGACCACGGTCACGACAACAGCCACGACCACGACGACGATCAGTTCAACGGATCATCGCACGAAATCACGTTCCGCAAGGGCGACTTGACTTAGCGTCACCACCTGCGCCATAACCTCCCCATGGCCGCACCCGTACAGACCGCCCCGCACGACATCGATCTCGGTGACCCCGCGTTCTGGAGCCTGCCCGAGGAGCAGCGCGCCGCAGCGTTCGCGAAGCTGCGCGGCGCGGGCGGCCCGGTCCGCTTCACCGACCGGGCCACCGGACGGCCGTGCTGGGCCCTGGTCAGTCACGCCGACGTGATGACCGCCAGCCGTACCCCGGAGGTGTACCTCTCGGGGCCGGGCGTCACCACGCCCGAACCGGCGCGCTGGGTGCGGGCGGTGTTCGGCGACTCGATGGTCAACCTGGACGACCCCCGGCACGCCGACCTGCGTCGGGTGGTCGGCCGGGCCTTCACCCCCCGGCTGCTGGCCCGGATCGAGCAGGACATCCGGCAGACCGCCGTCCACCTGGTCGACCGGGTGGAGCGGGAGCGCCCGGAGGACTTCGTCGCCGCCGTCGCCGCGGAACTCCCGTACCAGGTGATCTGCTCGATGATGGGCATCCCCGAGGAGCAGCGCCGCCGCATCCTGGCCCGGATCAACCAGGCCTCCGAGCACACCGGCGTCGCCCGCAGCCGGCTGCGGGTCCCCGGGCGGGGGCTGCGGGCGCTCGCCGCGATGCAGCTGACCATCGCCGCGCTCGGCCGGGAGCGCCGGCGGCGGCCCACCGACGACCTGATCTCCGCCCTGGTCACCGCCGACGTGGACGGCCGCCGGCTGGACTCCCGCGAGCTCGGCGCGTTCTTCTCGCTGCTGCTGGTCGCCGGTGTGGAGACCACCCGAAACGCGCTCGCCCACGGCCTGCACCTGCTCACCGTCCACGCCGAGCAGCGCGCCCTGCTGCTCGGCGACCTGGACGCCCACCTGCCCGGCGCGGTGGAGGAGATCGTCCGGCACGCCACCCCGATCATCCAGTTCCGCCGCACCGTCGCCGTCGACCACCGCCTCGGCGGTGCCCGACTCGCCAAGGGCGACAAGGTGGTGCTGTTCTACGGCTCCGCCAACCGCGACGAGGCCGTCTTCACCGATCCCGACGCCTTCGACATCACCCGCTCGCCCAACCCTCACCTGGGCTTCGGCGGCGGCGGGCCGCACTTCTGCCTCGGCGCCCACCTCGCCCGCCAGGAGATGCGCACCCTGCTGCATGAACTCCTCACCCGGCTCCCCGACATCCGCTCCACCGCCGCCCCGGAGTTGATCCCGTCCTCCTTCGACCACCGCGTCCGCTCGCTGCGGTTCGCGTTCTGACGCGCCACCGCTTCCGCGCCGCGGACTAGGATCTGACGGCCCGGCAGATCCCGGGCCGGTCGACGGGGGGGGCGCCGATGGACGTGCAGAACCGGATCACGGGCGGAAGTTTCCACGGCCCCGTCACCCTGGCGGGCCAGGTGGTGGTCCAGCCGCCGACCGCACCACCGGCGCTGGCCGGGCTGCCGGCCGCCGGGCCCGCTCTGGTCGGCCGGGACGCCGAACTCGCCGACCTGCTCGACGGACTGACCGAGCATCCGGTGCAGCTGGTGACCGGCCTGCCCGGCGTCGGCAAGACCGCGCTCGCCCTGCACACCGCCCACCGGGCCCTGGCCGAACCCGGCCTGCTGCCCGGCGGGGTGCTCTTCCTCGACCTGTACGGCTACGACCCCGCGCTCCGGGTCGACCCGCACCGGGCGTTGGGTTCGCTGCTGCGCGCCCTGGCCGTCCCCGAGGAGACGGTGCCGGAGGACCCCGAGGACCGTGCCCGGCTGTACCGCAGCGTGCTGGCCGGGCACGCCGCCGACCGGCCGCTGCTGGTCCTGCTCGACAACGCGAGCTCCGCCGCCCAGCTGCGTCCGCTGCTCCCCGGCGACCCGCGCATCCCGGTCCTGGCCACCTCGCGCCACACCCTCGGCGGGCTGCCCGCCCGGATCCTCGACCTGACCGTGCTGTCCACCGCGGACGCCGTCGCCTACCTGGACGGCGCCCTGCGCCGGACCCGGGGCCCCGGCGACACCAGGATCGCCGACCAGCCCGCCGCCGCGGCCGAGATCGCCGAGCTGTGCGGCGGCCTGCCGCTGGCCCTCGCGGTGGTCGCCGCCCTGCTCGCCGAACTGCCGAACCGCTCCGCGGACGCCATGGCGCGGGCCCTGCGGGACACCGGGCGCCGGCTCTCCCGGCTCACCGGCGAGGACCTCGCCGTGCGCGCCGCCTTCCGGCTCTCCTACCGTCAACTGCCACCGGAGACGGCCCGGTTGTTCCGCCTGCTGCCGCTCAATCCGGGCCCGGACCTCGCCACCGAGGCACTCGCCCGGCTCGCCGACCTGCCGGAGGAGGACGCCGAGCCGCTGGTCCACGCCCTGGCCCGGGCCCACCTGGTCGAACCGGCACCGCCGACGACCGCTGGCGGATGCACGACCTGATGCGGCTGTACGCCGACGAGCTCTGCCGCGAGAAGGAGTCGCCCGCCCACCGCGAAGCCGCCACCGACCGGCTGCTCGACCACTACGGGGCCACCGCGATCGCCGCCGACTCGCACCTGCTGCACGGCGCGCGCCCCCTGCCCCGGTTCGCCGACCGCGCCGCCGCCCTCGCCTGGCTGGACGCCGAGCACCCCAACCTGTTCGCGGCCGTCCTGGCCGCGCCCGCCCTGAACCGGCCGCGCGCCCAACTCGCCCTGTACGGACCGCTCTCCGCCTACCTGGCGTTCCGCCGGCGGCTCGGCGACAACGCGGACTTGGCCGAGGCCGCGATCCGCACCGTCCGCGGGTCCCGGGACCCGGCGCTGCGCGGGCTCGAAACCCCCCTGCTGACCGAACTCGGCAACGCGCTGCGCGAGTTGCGGCGCTTCGACGAGGCCCTGGACGCCCACCGGAAGGCGCTGAAGCGCAGCCGCGGCGACCGGGTCGCCGAGGCGGGCGCACTGAGCAACCTCGGCCTGACGTACGAACAGATGCGCCGTCCAGCCGAGGCGGTGGACGTGCTGGAGGAGGCCCTCGCGGTCTGCCCGGACGGCGCGGCCCCTCGGTTGCGCGGCATGATCCACGCCAACCTCGGCCTCGCGCTACAGGCACTGCGCAGGCTGCCGGAGGCGGCGGACGCCCTCCGGACGGACATCGCCATCTGCCGGAGCCTCGACGACCGGCCGGGTGAGGCGGTCTCGCTCAACAACCTCGGACTCGTCCTGCGCGACCAGGGCCGCCACGCCGAGTCGGCGCAGACCTTCCGGACCGCCCTGGACCTCGCCCGGGAGGTCGACGACCGCTTCACCGCGGCACTGGCGCAGGCCAACCTCACGCTCGCAACCGCGCTGGCCGCGGACCCTGCCGGGGGCGGCCCGGACGTCGACGCGATCGGCGGGGCACTGTCGGCCCTCGACACCATGGGCGACGCCCACATGGTCGCCCAGGTCCGCGTGGACCTCGGCCCGGTGCTGTTGCGCTCCGGGCAGCCCGCGGAGGCGGTCGCGGTGCTGACCGCCGCGCTGGAGACCGCACGCGAGCAGCACGACCCGCGCACCCAGGCCTTGGCGCTGGCCAACCTCGGCCTCGCCCGGGAGGAGCTCGGCGACGACGAGGCGGCGGTCCGCGACGACACCGAGGCGGTCCGCCTGTTCCACGAGATCGGCGAGCGCTTCCTCGAAGCCAGGGCGCTCGTCAACCTCGGCCTCCTGCTCCGCCGCACCGGTCCCGCCGACGCCGCCTGCCGCGCCTTCGCCGACGCCGCCGAGACCTTCCGCGAGCTCGGCGACCAGGAGGCGGAGGACAGAGCCCGGCGCCTGCTCGCCCAGGCACGCGAACAGGGCGGCCACCGCTCGACGCGGTGACCGCCCCGGACGGGGTGGCGCAGGGTCAGGACGGGTGGGCGCCGACCGCGTCGCGGATCTCGTTGCCGAGGACGCTGTTGGCCCGGGCGCAGTGCGCGCCGCAGAAGAACCGGCCCGCGACCTCGACGCCGTGGCCGACGATCCGGACCGTGCACTGCTCGCAACGCGGCGCCAGTTTCTCCATCGCGCACTCGAAACTGTCGAAGACGTAGGTGTCGCCGGTGATCGTCTTGATCTCGAAGGACAGCCAGTAGTCGTTCTGGCACACCACGCAGACCGCCATCTCGGGCTCCTCTCGCCGTACGGGTCCACCGCCGAGTCTTCGCCCAGACCACGGGCCCGGCAATCGGCGGCGGTCCGAACGGATAATGGCGGTGGGCCCTGCGGAGGAGGCCGAGATGATCATCCGAATCTGGGAGGCGCACGTCTCCCCGCGCCGCGTCGAGGAGTTCTGCGCCCGCCTCGCCGCGACCGTGCTCCCCGAGATCGGCCGCCGCGACGGCTGCCTCGGCGGCGAGTTGCTGCGCGCCGTCGCCGACGGCGACCACCGGGTCCAGATGATCACCCGCTGGCGCGACGAGGACGCCCTGCGCGCCTACGCCGGCCCGATGTGGCGGATCCGCCCGGTCTGGTCCGAGGGCGAGCTCAACGACCTGGAACACCCGCCCACCGTCGTCCACTACCGCGAGCTCAGCCGCCTCGACCCCGCCGCCGACGACTGACCCCGGATCACTCGACCGGGATGCCGCGGTCCGACTTGACCTGCTTCATCGTCAGGTGCGAGTGCACCTGCGCGATGCCCGGCAGGCCCGACAGCACGTCGGTGACGAAGCGCTCGTACGCCGCCAGGTCGGCCACCGCGACGCGCAGCAGGTAGTCCGGGTCGCCGAACAGCCGGTGCGCCTCCACCACCTCCGGCAGCTGCGCCACCCGGCGTTCGAACTCGGCGACGGTGTCCCGGTCCTCGTGCCGCATCACCACCGTCACGAACGGCTGGAAGCCGCGGCCGACCGCCACCGGGTCGAGCTGCGCCCGGTAGCCGCGGATCACGCCCAGCTGCTCCAGGTGGCGCACCCGGCGCAGGCACGGGGAGGGCGTCAGGCCCACCCGGTCGGCGAGTTCGGCGTTGGTCAGCCGCCCGTCCTGCTGGAGCTCGTGGAGGATTCTGCGGTCAAGGCGGTCCATGACGCAACATTCTGCCTCATGACCCGGCTGACCAGCGAAAACGGGTCATCGCATGCTACCTCCGCCCCGCTAGCGTCTGGCACGACCCTCCCGCCCGTCCGCGAACCTCGAGGTGCCATGGACCCGCACGCCCTGCTGCTCTTCCTCGGCGTCGACCTGCTGCTGGTCTGCACCCCGGGGCCGGACTGGCTGTACATCGCCGCCCGCGGCCTCGGCCAGGGACGCCGCGCCGCGCTCACCGCCGTCGTCGGGGTCTGCGCCGGCTACACCGTGCACACCGCGCTCTCCGCAGCCGGTCTGGCCGCCGCGCTGCGGGCCGTCCCCGCGCTGCTGCCGCTGCTGCGCTGGACCGGCGCCGCCTACCTGGCCTTCCTGGCCGTGACCATGCTGCTGGCGCTGCGCCGCGGCGGCGCCGAGGCCCTCACCGCCGCCCGCCCCCAGCCCGCCCGCACGGTGCTCCGGCAGTCCGCCCTCACCGCCCTGCTCAACCCCAAGGGCCTGCTGCTCTACCTCTCCCTCGTCCCGCAGTTCGTCGACCCGGCGCGCCCCCTCCCGGTCGGCGGCCAGGTCCTCGCCCTCGGCGCCCTCAACGTGCTCAGCTGCGCCGCCGTCTACTCCGCCGTCGCCCTCACCGCCGCCCGGCTCGGCACCCGGATGTCCGCCACCCCCCGCGCCGCGAGGCGGCTGTCGGCGGTCTCGGCCGTCCTCTTGCTGGCCGTGGCCGGCGTGACCGCCACCGCCTGACCGCACCCGCGCCGCCCCTGACGCTTCGTCGGATCGCCCGCTCCCGGCTAGCCCGTCGCCTCGGGACGGCCGAGCGCGGCGGTGTCGTACGCCGCCAGCGCGGCCTGCAGGGTCAGCAGGTCGGCGCCCCGCCCGGCGTCCAGGCCGGAGAGGTCGGCGGCCTTGCGGAGGCGGTAGTCGACGGTGTTCGGGTGCACCTGCAGGGCCGCGGCGGCCCGGCGGCGGTCCAGGCCGCAGGCGAGGAAGGTGCGCAGGGTGTCGAGGAGTTCGGGCCGGGCGGCGAGCGGCCCGAGGCGCGCGGCGAGGGCGTCGCGGGCGGGGCCGGGACGGCTGAGCTGGTACTCGACCAGGACGTCGGTGAGCAGGTGCAGGCCCGGTCCGCGCCCGGCCGCGACGGCGACCTGCCGGACCTCCGCGGCCAGCCGGGCGGCCTCCGCGACGCCCTCCGGCGCGGCGGCGGCCGCGGCGACCGTCAGCTCGGCGCCGCAGATCCGGGCGAGCTGCTCGACCAGCCGGCCGAGGCGCTCGCGTTCGGCGCCGCCCAGCGCGTGCGCGGACTGACGGGGGATCAGCACCAGCCCGCCCTCGCCGGACAGCGCGGTGAGCGGGACCTCGGCGGTCTGCCGGGCCAGCTCGTGCCGCAGCCGCCGGAGCTTGCGGCGGGCCGCGACCGAGTGGTTGACCTCGGGCAGCAGCTCGTCGGGGTGCGGGCCCATCGCGATCGACAGCACCAGGTAGCCGGGCGGCAGCGGCAGTCCGGCCCGGTCGGCGGCGGCGCGCGGGTCACCGCCCTCCAGCAGCCGGGAGAGCAGGGCCTGCCGGGCGACCTGCTCGTCGCCGAGCGCGGCCTGCCGTTCCTGGACGTACCCGGCGGCCACCGCGCAGCTGACCACCCGCAGGTAGCCGAGCAGGCGGCGCTGGGCGGTCTGCATGTCGGCGAGGTCGCCGGGTTCGGCGGTGGCCAGGACGCGGGCCGCGCACTCCTCGGCGCCGACGTGGTAGGCGCCGACCACGGCCTCCAGCGGGACGCCCTCGTCGGCGCGCCGCGCGGAGGACTCGCGGATCCGGCCGAGCTCCTCCTCACCGGGCAGCTCGCCGGTGTTCAGCACCTCGATGAACCCGCGGATGCCGCCCTCGACCTGCCGGGCGATCTCTCCGCGCAACTGCTCCGGCGGGAGCGCCTCGTACGCGGGGAGCTGCTCGACCAGCCGGGCCATCACCACCGCGGTCAGCGCCGGGGCCTCGGCGAGCAGCCGCCGGTGCACCGGGACGCCGCCGAACTGCGGCACCCGGCCGGGGTGTCGGGTGTTGGGCGCGGTCACAATCCACCTCCCGAATCTCTGTGCCGCGCCCTGGCGACGTGCCCCCGTACCGCGGTCATCATGGTTTCCCGGAGGTTACCTACCCGTAGGTAACTCGCGCGAGCCCCCCACCACGCGCCGGCTCCGCGCGACCCCGACCCACCCATCCCCCACGTCGCTCACCCCGAGTGACCCCCAGTCAGGAATCGGGAGTGCCATGTACCGAGCCGCCGCCCGGCTGATCGCCACCGCCCTGGTCACCGCCGCCGTCGCCACCGCCGCCCCGGCCGCGACCGCGTCGGCGACCACCACCGGTGACGCCTTCTACGTCTACGACGGCAGCACGCCGCTGTCCTCGCTGGCGCCGGGCACCGTGCTGAGGACCCGCACCGTGCAGTACCACCTGGTCGGCATCCCGACCCCGGTCAAGGCCGTCCAACTGCTGTTCCGCACCACCGACGCCCAGGGCCGCCCCACCGCCGGCGTCACCACGGTGGTGCGCGGCCTGGGCAGCGACGGCAGCCGCGCCGTCTCCTACCAGTCCTTCTACGACTCACTGAACCCGGAGGACGGCCCGTCCCGGGCCATCGCCGGCGGCCTGACCCTCGGCGGGGCGATCCCCAATGCGGAAGCCCTGTTCGTGGTCCCGCTGCTGCTCCAGGGCTACGACGTGGTGATCCCGGACTCCGAGGGCCAGCGCGCCGACTTCGCCGCCGGACCCGAGTACGGCACCACCACGCTGGACTCCATCCGGGCCGCCTCCCACTCGGCGGACACCGGCCTGAACGCCGACACCCGGATCGGCATGCTCGGCTACTCAGGCGGCGCCATCGCCACCAACTGGGCCGCCGCCCTCGCCCCCTCGTACGCCCCGGACGTCAACCGGCGGCTGGTCGGCTTCGCGGAGGGCGGCGTGCTGGTCGACCCCGCGCACAACCTCAAGTACGTGGACGGCGGCCTGATCTGGCCGGGTGTCATCCCGATGGCGATCATCGGCGTCGCCCGCGCCTACGACCTCGACCTGACGCCCTACCTCAGCGACTACGGCGCGCAGGTCTACCGCCGGATGCAGGACGCCTCGATCGTCAACGCGCTCGGCCAGTACCCGGGGCTGACCTGGAAGAACCTGGCCAAGCCGCAGTACGCCGACCCGAACTCGGTGCCCCCGTTCCTGGCCGCCGTCAACAAGGTCAACCTGGGCTCCGCCCCCACCCCGACCGCCCCCGGCTACATCGCCCAGGGCAACGGCGGCGTTCTGGAAGGCACCTTCAGCAACCTGCCCGGCATCGGCACCGGCGACGGCGTGATGGTCGCCGGCGACGTGCGGGCGCTGGCCCGCCAGTACTGCGCCACCGGCACCGCCGGCATCAAGTACCAGCAGTACGACCTGCTCAGCCACCTCGGCACCGCCGTCCCCTGGGCCCCCCTCGCCCTCGGCTACCTCAACGACCGCTTCGCGGGCAAGCCCGCCCCCTCCGACTGCGGCCACATCCCCGCGGGCAACTCGCTCGCACCGGAGCGGGCTGGGTAAGCATCAGGGAGCGCGGTCACCTGCACCACCAGGGGCCCGGGGAACGGCGGCGCGAGTGCCTGGTGGCCTGAGCTCGGCTGGTGGCCTGAAAGACCGTCAGCCAAGTCGAGACCGTCCGCCACTCGCCTCGCCGTTCCCCGAGCCCCTGCTATGGCTCTCTCAGATCTAGAGCGCCTGCGGCATTTGCTTCGCCCCGCCCCTGATCTTCATCGCCAGAACGATCTCCACCACCCCGATCACCAGCAGCCCGCACGCGGCCAGTACCGCCAGCACGGTGATGGTGTTCGCGGGCCAGACCATCAGGATGATGCCGGCCAGCATGTTCAGGGCGCCGATGAAGCCCTGCCAGCCGCGGGCCGGCATCTGCGGGTCGGAGGCCACCGCGGCGAGCTGGGTGATGCCGCGGAACAGCCAGCCGATGCCGATCCAGAGGGCCAGCAGCAGGACGGACTGGGCGGCGCTGCGGAAGCACAGCAGGCCGAGCAGGACGCAGATCGCGCCGCTGATGAACGCCAGCACCCGCATCGCCGTGGAGACGTGGGTGCCGAACGCGGCGACGAGTTGCACGATGCCGATCACCAGCAGGTAGAGGCCGAACAGGATGCCGATCACCATCAGCGTCTCCTTCGGCCAGGCGAGCACCACGATGCCCAGCGCCAGCGAGACCAGGCCGCCGGCCAGCACCGCCTGCCAGGTCACCTTCGCCAGTTGCTGGAACGGTCCGGGCACGTCGTCGCGGTCGGGTGTCCGGTACGGGGCTGCCATGGTTCCTCCTCGGGCCCGTGCGGGTCCGTCCGGAGCGCGGGGCGGCGGACGGCTGTACCCTTCCAGCGTCTCGGGCGGCCCACCCCGCGGCTCGGCGGGTTCCGCCGTACGGACGACCCGGGCCGCACCGGCCGCACCCTGATCCATTACCGTCCGTTCACCCGGTCGGGTGGCATCGCCAACTACCATCTGACGCTATGACAGACGCGGGGGAACGCGGCGCGGGGTTCGAGCCGGAGCCGGTCGGCGGGCATTACATCGTCTGCGGGGGCAATGCGCTGGCTCATCGGCTGATCAAGGAACTCGTCGAGCAGTACGAGGTTCCGGTGGTCGCGGTGGTTCCCGACCTGTCCCGTGAGCACGGCCCGATGATCAGTCAACTGCCAGGCGTGTCAGCGGTGTTGGAGTACTCCACGGTCACCGGCGAGGCGCTCGGCGCAGCCGGCGTCGACCGGGCCCGCGGCATCGCGCTGATGGACGGCACCGACCAGGAGAACATCCACGCCGCGCTGGCCGCGGAGAACCGCAACCCCGGGGTGCGGATCGTGCTGCGGATGTTCAACCAGCGGCTCGGCGAGCACCTGGAGAAGCTGCTGCCGAACTGCGCCGCGCTGTCCGGCTCGGCCACCGCCGCCCCGGCCTTTGCCAACGGTGCCCTCGGCCGGCCCAACTCGGTGGAGGTGGGCGGGCGTTACCTGTACGTCGCGTACGACGAGGACATCCGCTCCAACCAGCTCGCGCTGGTCGCCGACCGGATCGACCGGCAGGACCTGAGCCGGCTGCGGCTGCTGCCGGACACCGGGGGGCGGGCCGCGGAGTTCATCCGGCTCGCGTACACCTTCGGCGACCAGAGCCCGATCCACATCGGCCGGCCCGCCGACCCCTCGCCCGCCCCGGAGCCCGGCGGCGTGGCCGCGCTGCAGACCTTCGACGCCGCGCCCGAGCTGCGCTTCCCGCTCTGGAAGCGGCTGCGCTGGTGGGGCCAGGACGTGCTGAAGTACTTCACCAACACCCGGCTGCGGATGCTGCTGGTCACCGCCTTCGCGGCGATCGTGCTCGGCGCCGCGGTGATGTACGGCCGCACCGGCAGCCTCGGCTGGACGACGTACTACACGCTGCTGGACGCGGCGGGCGCCGCCACCCCGGACGCGCCGGGCCAGGAGATGATGGGCGGGGCGTGGGCCAGGGCCGCGCAGGTGCTGATCACCTTCTGCGGGATCACCTTCATCCCGGTGGCCACCGCGATCGTGGTGGAGGCGCTGGCCAGCGGCCGCCGCGGGGCGCCGCGTCCGCCCGGTGCCCGGACCCGGGACCACGTGATCGTGGCCGGCCTGGGCAACATCGGCACCCGGGTGGCCACTCTGATCAAGGGCACCGGCCTGCCGGTGGTCGCCCTGGAACGCGATCCGCAGGCCCGCGGCGTGGCGGCCGCGCGGGCGCTGGGCATACCGGTGCTGATCGGTGACGGACCGTTGGAGGCGCAGCTGCGGCAGGCCCGGGTCAAGCACGCGCGGGCGGTGGTGGCGGTCACCTCGGACGACGCCGCCAACCTGGAGGCGGCCCTGGAGGCCCGCGCGGTGCGGCCCGAAGTGCGCATCGTGGTGCGGCTGTTCGACGACGACTTCGCCCACCACGTGTACGCCACGCTGGGCAACGTGGCCTCCCGCTCGGTCTCCTACCTGGCCGCCCCGGCGTTCGCCGCCGCGCTGATGGGCCGTGAGGTGCTGGGCACCCTCTCGGTCTTCCGGCACGTGCTGCTGATCGCGGAGCTGGCCGCGGAGGAGGGGTCCGGCCTGGTCGGGCAGAACATCGGCGACCTGGAGTCGCCGGGCGGGGTGCGGGTGGTCGCGGTGCGACTGAACCGCCGCCCCGGCGACTACCAGTGGAGCTTCGCCGACCGGGCCCGCCCGCTGGCCGTCGGCGACCGCATCGTGGTGGCCGCCACCCGGGCCGGACTGGCCCGGGTGATCGGCTGAGTCCCGCGAACGTCCCTACCGGTTCTCGAAGTTGGCGGGCCGCTTCTCGGCGAAGGCGGCCATGCCCTCCTTCTGGTCGGCGGTGGCGAACGCGGCGTGGAACAGCCGGCGCTCGAACCGCACGCCCTCGGACAGGGTGGTCTCGAAGGCCCGGTTGACCGACTCCTTCATCATCACCGCGGCGGGCAGCGACATCGCGGCGACCGTCTCGGCGACCGCGAGGGCCTCGGTGAGCAGCTGGTCGGCGGGGACGACCCGGGAGACCAGTCCGGCCCGCTCGGCCTCCTCGGCGCCCATCATCCGGCCGGTCAGGCAGAGTTCCATCGCCTTGGCCTTGCCGATCGCGCGGGTCAGGCGCTGCGAGCCGCCGATGCCGGGGATGACGCCGAGCTTGATCTCCGGCTGGCCGAACTTCGCGGTGTCGGCGGCCAGCAGGATGTCGCAGAGCATCGCCAACTCGCAGCCGCCGCCCAGGGCGTAGCCCGCGACCGCGGCGACCACCGGCTTGCGCAGCCGGCCCAGCTCGTCCCAGGGGCCCAGCCAGTCGTCCAGGTAGACGTCCGGGAAGCCGTTGGACTGCATCTCCTTGATGTCCGCGCCCGCCGCGAACGCCTTCTCGGAGCCGGTCACCAGCAGGCAGCCGATCTCCGGGTCTCGGTCGAACTCCTTGGCGGCGGCGACCACTTCGGTCATCAGCTGGTTGTTGAGCGCGTTCAGCGCCTGCGGCCGGTTGAGGGTGATGATGCCGACCCGGCCCTTGCGGTCCACCAGGATCGTCTCGTACTCGGTCATCGCCGGGGACTTCCTCTCCACGCTGAGGGGATTAGTGACGCTGGATACGATCTCCGAACCGCGGCCCGGATGCCAGTCTCGACAGGCGAGACGATGGTCACCTGGAGGACAGGCCGAGGTCACCGCCGGCGGGCACCGCGAAGAAGCGCTCCACGTCGGCGTCCGCGACCTCGGCGAGCGCGGCCGGACGCCAGTGCGGGTCGCGGTCCTTGTCGACCACCTGGGCGCGGATGCCCTCGACCAGGTCGTGGTGGGCCAGCGCGGCGCAGGAGATCCGGTACTCCTGGTCGAGCACGGCGGCCAGCGAGGGCAGCGCCCGGGCGCGGCGCAGCGCGGCCAGGGTGACCTTCAGCATGGTCGGGGACTTCGCGGCGAGCTGCTCGGCTGCCTCCTTGGCCTCCGGCAGGCCGGCGGCGTGCAGCCGCTCGACGATCTCCTCGACCGTGTCGGCGGCGTAGCAGGGGTCGATCCAGCCGCGCTGCTCGGCGAGTTCGGAGGCGGGGGCGGGCGCGGCGAAGGCGGCGACGGCCTCGGCGGCGGGGCGTTCGGCGAGCGCGGCGAGCAGCTCGGGCAGCGCGGCGGACGGCACGAAGTGGTCGGCGAAGCCGCAGTACAGGGCGTCGCCGGCGGTCATCGTGGCGGCGGTCAGCGCCAGGTGGGTGCCGAGCCCGCCCGGGGCCCGCGCCAGCAGGCGGCTGCCGCCGACGTCCGGGACCAGGCCGATCCGGGTCTCCGGCATCGCGACGGCGGTGCGCTCGGTGACCACCCGGATCCCGGCGTGCGCGGACAGGCCCACGCCGCCGCCCATGGTGATGCCGTCCATCAGCGCCACGTACGGCTTGGGGTACCGGGAGATCAGCTCGTTGAGCGGGTACTCGACCCGGAAGAACGCCCGGCCGCCGGCGCCGCCGAGCTTGGCGTCGTCGTGGATGGCGCGGATGTCGGCGCCCGCGCACAGTCCGCGCTCGCCGGCGCCGGTGAGCACCACGGCGGCCACCGCGTCGTCCTCGGCCCAGGAGTCCAGGGCGGCGCGGACGGCGGCCAGCATGTCGTGGGTGAGCGCGTTCAGCGCGCGCGGCCGGTTGAGGTTGATCCGCCCGGTGTGGCCGATCCGTTCCACCAGCACGTCCTGCTGCGCGTCCATGGTCACCGCTCCCGTCGGAAGGCCGTCGATTCGAAGATCCGTCCGAGAACCGTACCGGGCCCGCCGCGGCGGGTGGGCGGGCCCGGGGGTGCGGCGGGTTCAGCAGGGGCGCAGCGGAAGGGGCGCCAGCGGATGGGCCGGGCCGCACAGCAGGACCGGGTGCGGGGCGGCCGGCGGCAGGATCGGCGTGGCCAGGGCCGGCGGCGCGGGCAGCAGGACGTTGGCAGCGGCCAGTGCGGCGCCGCAGAGCAGGGTGCGCAGCTTCATCATCGGGGGGTCCTCCGGGGAGAGAGTCGTCCGCAAACGTGCGCGGCCTCCCCGTCGGCACCGGGCGTGGGCGGCCCGGCTCGGGGAAGGTCGCGGTATGCGTCAACTTCTAGCGGCGGAGGGGTTTGCGGCTCCGGAACCTCACCCGTACGGCGGCGTGCTGCGGGCGCGTGGTTGACGCGCCCGCAGCTGACGGAGGGTCATGATCAGCCGGTGATGCGGCCGGTGACCTCTCCGAAACCGACCCGCAGCCCCCCCGGGCCGGGGGCGGTGGCGGTGATGGCGACCTCGTCGCCGTCCTCCAGGAAGGTGCGGACGGTGCCGTCGGGGAGCTTGAGCGGCTGCTCGCCGTTCCAGGTCAGCTCGATCAGGGCGCCGCGGGTCTCCGGCTCCGGGCCGGAGACGGTGCCGGAGGCGTACAGGTCGCCGGTGCGCAGCGAGGCGCCGTTGGCGGTCAGGTGGGCGAGCTGCTGGGCGGCGGTCCAGTACATCGAGGCGAACGGCGGGCGGGAGACCGGGCTGCCGTTCAGCCGGACCTCCATGGCCAGGTCCAGGCCCCAGGGCTCGCCGTCGCGGTCGTCCAGGTAGGGCAGCGGCTCGACGTCCCGGGCCGGCGGGGCGACCCGGGCGTGCTCCAGGGCGTCCAGCGGGACCACCCAGGGGGAGACCGAGGTGGCGAAGGACTTGCCGAGGAACGGGCCGAGCGGCACGTACTCCCAGGCCTGGATGTCGCGCGCCGACCAGTCGTTGAGCAGGCAGACGCCGAACACGTGCTCGGCGAAGTCGGCCAGCGGCACCGGGCGGCCCATGGTGCTGGGCGCGCCGACCACGAACGCCACCTCGGCCTCGATGTCCAGCCGGCGGGTGGGGCCGTGGCTCGGCGCGGCGTCGGCGGGGGCCTTGCGCTGGCCGTGCGGGCGGGTGATCGGGGTGCCGGAGACCACCACCGTGCCGGCCCGGCCGTGGTAGCCGATCGGCAGGTGCTTCCAGTTCGGGGTGAGCGGCTCCTGCCCGGGGCGGAAGATCCGGCCGAGGTTGGTGGCGTGGTGCTCGGAGGCGTAGAAGTCGACGTAGTCGGCGACCTCGAACGGCAGGTGCAGCTCGACGTCGGCGAGGTCCAGCAGGCACGGCGCGACCGCGGCCCGGTGGGAGCCGTCGGTGAGCCACTCGGTGAGCGCCGCCCGCACCGCCCGCCAGGTCGGACGCCCGGCCGCCATCAGCGGGTTGAGGGTGTCGGCGGCCAGCAGGTCGGCCGTCGGGGCTGCCGCGCCGACCGCGCGGGCGGCCGCCCCCGCGTCCAGCACCCGGTCGCCGATCCGCACGCCGATCCGCCGGCCGGGCCGGTCGGCGGCGGTGAACACGCCGTAGGGCAGGTTGTGCACGCCGAACGGCGAGTCGGCGGGCAGGTCGAGCCAGGTGGTGGTCAAGAGGTCTTCTCCAGGAGGCCGAGTCGGGCGAGGTCGTCCAGCGGCTCGGTGATGCTACAGGTGCCGAAGGAGGTGAACCGGCTGCGGATGACGCCGATCTGATGGTCCGTCAGGGCGTCCACCGCGGTCGCCAGCCGGGCGCCGTCCTGCTCCGCGAGCAGCTCCGCCGCCGCGTCGCGGTCCGAACTGCCCGCCGCCAGCAGCAGGTTGAGGAAGCCGTGGTGCTCGTAGCCGGTGCCCAGGTCGGTGTGCCGCACCGCGTTGTGCAGCCCCGCGGTGCACTTGTACGGCAGGCCGCGCTCGGCGCAGCCCACCAGGAACGCCGCCAGCTCGGCGACGCCCGGGAAGGCGTCGTAACTCAGGCCGCCGGTGCGGTACTTGGCCCGGTAGGGGGTGCCGGTGAGGGCGTCCAGGGCGTCCTCCAGCCGGGCGGAGCGGGGCAGTTCCACCGCCGCGCCGACTCCGGCGGGCAGTAGCGCGTCGAGCTCCGCCACCGCGGCGGCGACGTCCTCGCCGGCCGCGTACTCCACGGTCACCAGGTTCAGCCCCGCCGACTCCTTGAGGGCCTCGGCGAGCCGGCCGCCCGCCACCACCGCGCCGACCGGCAGGTCCGGGCCGGCGAGCTCGCGCAGCGCGGGCAGCCGGTCGGTCGGGCAGAGCAGCGGCCCGACGGTCGGGGCGTACCAGGCGGAGCGGTGCGCCAGGTGCGCGGGAACCGCCTCGGGCAGCGGCAGGTCGCCGGGCGGGAAGACCGCCGCGTCGTCGAAGAGCCCCCGGTACAGGGCGGTTGGTGTCGTCATCGCGACCACGTCCAGGCGTAGTTGGGATCCTCGCTGGCCAGCGCGGCCTCGCCGAGCTCCAGCGGGCGGAAGGTGTCCACCATCACCGCCAGCTCGTCGAAGAACTCCACCCCGATGGAACGCTCGTACGCGCCGGGCTGCGGTCCGTGGGTGTGCCCGCCGGGGTGCAGCGAGATCGAGCCGTTGCCGATGCCGGAGCCCTTGCGCGCCTCGTAGTTCCCGCCGCAGTAGAACATCACCTCGTCGCTGTCCACGTTCGAGTGGTAGTACGGCACCGGGATCGACAGCGGGTGGTAGTCCACCTTGCGGGGCACGAAGTTGCAGATCACGAAGTTGTTGCCCTCGAACACCTGGTGCGCCGGCGGCGGCTGGTGCACCCGGCCGGTGATCGGCTCGAAGTCGGCGATGTTGAAGGCGTACGGGTACAGGCAGCCGTCCCAGCCGACCACGTCGAACGGGTGGTGCGGCACGGTGTACCGGGTGCCCACCACGCCGGCGGGGCCGCGGTGCTTGACCAGCACGTCCACCGGGCCGCCCTCGACCAGCAGCGGCTCCTCGGGGCCGCGCAGGTCCCGCTCGCAGAACGGCGCGTGCTCCAGCAGCTGCCCGTACTTGGACAGGTAGCGGCGGGCCGGGGTGATGTGGCTGTTCGCCTCGATGCAGTAGGCGCGCAGCGGCTCGTCGCCGGTCGGCACCCAGCGGTGGGTGGTGGCCCGCGGGATCACGACGTAGTCGCCCTGACCGACCGTCAGCGCGCCGAACACCGTCTCCAGCACGGCCGTGCCGGACTCCAGGTAGACGCACTCGTCGCCCAGCCCGTTGCGGTACAGCTCGCTCGGCGCGCCGGCCACCGCGTAGGAGATCCGCACGTCCGCGTTGCCCAGCACCAGGCGGCGCCCGGACACCACGTCGGCGGTGCGCCAGGCGTCGCCCGGGAACAGCTCGTGCAGCTTCAGGTGGCGGGGGAGCAGCGGGAGGTTGGCGCTGGTGGCGGTGTCCCTCAGCTGCCACGGCTCGGCCGCGGTGATCGCCGACGGGATGCCCCGGTGGTACAGCAGCGAGGAGTCCGAGAAGAACCCCTCCTCGCCCATCAACTCCTCGTAGTAGAGGCCCCCTTCGGGGGTGCGGTGCTGGGTGTGCCGCTTGGGCGGCACCGCGCCGAGCCGCCGGTAGTACGCCATCGTCCCGCTTCTCCCTGTCGCCTTCCGAGCCTGCCCGTCAGAGGTTGCCGCGCCGGTCCTGCTCGCGCTCGATCGCCTCGAAGAGCGCCTTGAAGTTGCCCTTGCCGAAGCCCAGCGAACCGTGCCGCTCGATGAACTCGTAGAAGACGGTCGGCCGGTCGCCGATCGGCTTGGTGAAGATCTGCAGCAGGTAGCCGTCCTCGTCGCGGTCGACCAGGATGCCGCGGGACTTCAGCTCCTCGATCGGGACGCGCACCTTGCCGATCCGCTCCCGCAGCTCCGGGTCGTCGTAGTAGGAGTCCGGGGTGTTCAGGAACTCCACGCCGCGCGAGCGCAGCACGTCGACGGTGGTGAGGATGTCGTTGGTGGCCAGTGCCATGTGCTGGCAGCCCGGGCCGGTGTAGAACTCCAGGTACTCGTCGATCTGCGACTTCTTCTTCGCGATCGCCGGCTCGTTCAGCGGGAACTTCACCCGGTGGTTGCCGCTGGCGACCACCTTGGACATCAGCGCCGAGTAGTCGGTGGCGATGTCGTCGCCGACGAACTCCGCCATGTTCACGAAGCCCATCACCCGGTTGTAGAACGACACCCACTCGTCCATCTTGCCGAGCTCGACGTTGCCCACCGCGTGGTCCAGCGCCTGGAACAGCCGCTTCGGCGCGCCCTCGGGACGGACCACCGTCGACTCCCGGACGACGTAGCCCGGCAGGTACGGGCCGGTGTAGCGGGAGCGGTCGACCAGGGTGTGGCGGGTCTCGCCGTACGCGGCGATCGCGGCCCGGCGGACGGTGCCGTGCTCGTCGGAGACGTCGTTCGGCTCCTCCAGGATGGTGGCGCCCTGGGCGCGGGCGTGCGCGATGCACTTGTCCACGTCCGGCACCTCCATCGCCAGGTCGACGACGCCGTCGCCGTGCCGGCGGTGGTGGTCCAGCAGCGGGCTGTCCGGCGACACCCCGCCCTTGATCACGAAGCGGCAGGAGCCGGAGCGCAGCACGAACGCCTTGCGGTCGCGTCGGCCGGTCTCGGGGCCGGAGTAGGCCACCAGCTCCATGCCGAAGACGGACTGGTAGAACTGCGCCGTCTGGGTCGCGTTGCCGACCACGAAGACCACGGCGTCCTGGGCGGTGACCGGGAACGGGTCGGTCGAGGCGTCGTACTCGACCAGGCCCACCAGGGTGCGCAGCTGTTCGGCGGTGAGGCCGGCCTCCAGCTCCTCGGGCGTCAGTTCAACTGCGGCGTCGGCGGTCATCGGTGCAATCCTCCACGTCGAGGTCGGTTGCGCAGAGCTTGCTCCTGCTCGGTGAGGTGGGCAACAGGTGTCCTTCCCGCTGCTCAATGTGTACAAGATGAGCAGCCGCGATCCCCTCTCACTGGTCGGATTGCCCAGCGTTTCCCCCGATCGCGCCGGGCTGACGCCGCGTGAGATGACCGGCGAACCAGTCCGCGGCCAGTTCGGCGACCGCCGCCAGCGCGCCCGGCTCGGCGAACAGGTGGCCCGCGCCGGGGACGATCCGCAGCGCGCTCTCGCAGCGCAGCTCCGAGCGGGCCTGCCGGTTCAGGTCCACCACCTCCTCGTCCGCGCCGCCCACGATCAGCAGGGTCGGCGCGGCCACCGCGGGCAGCCGCGCCCCCGCCAGGTCCGGCCGCCCGCCGCGGGAGACCACCGCTGCCGGTCCCACCCCCGGCTCGGCCGCCGCCCACAGCGCCGCCGCCGCGCCGGTGCTCGCCCCGAAGTAGCCGAACGGCAGCTCGGCCAGCCCCGGCCCGGCCCGCACCGCCCGGGTCGCCGCCACCAGCCGGCCGCCCAGCAGCACCGGGTCGAACACCTTCCAGCGCTCCACCGCCTCGCGCTCCCCGAGCAGGTCGAACAGCAGCGTGGCCAGCCCCGCCCGGTGCAGCCGCGACGCCACCTGCCGGTTGCGCGGACTGTCCCGGTTCGAGCCGCTGCCGTGCGCGAACAGCACCAGCCCGACCGCGCCCTCCGGCACCGCCAGGGTGCCCGGCAGCGGCTCCGCCAGCCCGTCCAGCGCCAGCGTCAACCCGGTGGTGTCGACCTTGAGCCGCGCCGGTTCGGGAACGGACGCCAGGGCCGCCAGCACCTCCTCGTCCGAGGTCTGGCCGAAGTCGTCGTAGAACTCCCCGATCGCCCAGAACCGGGACGGGGTCTGCACCGCCACCAGTTCGTCCACCTCCCCGCCGAGGTGCTCCGCCCAGTCGCGCGGGGCCACCGGCACCGCCAGCACCACCCGCGCCGCCCCGCGGGCCCGCACGATCCGGCAGGCCGCCAGCGCCGTCGACCCGGTCGCCACCCCGTCGTCCACCACCAGCACCGTGCGCCCCACCACCGGATAGGGCTCCCGCCCGCGCCGGTAGGCCGCCGACCGGCGTGCCAGCTCCGCCCGCTCCCGGGCCTCCACCGCCGCGAACTGCTCCGGCGTGACCCCCGCCGCCGCCACCACCGGCTCGTTCACCACCCGGGCGCCGTCTTCGCCGATCGCGCCCATCGCCAACTCCGGCTGGGCCGGCACGCCCAGCTTCCGGATCACGCACACGTCCAGCGGTGCCCCCAGTTCCCGGGCCACCTGCGCCCCCACCGGCACCCCGCCGCGCGGCAGCGCCACGACCACCGGCTGCTCGCCCCGCAACCCCCCGAGCAGCGCCGCAAGACGCTGCCCCGCATCGACCCGGTCGCTGAAATGCATCGCGGAACCTCTCCGGTTCCCACCGTACGCGCGCCCGCTCGCGCCGTCGCGAAGGCCGTGTAAGTAAAAAATAAGGACAAACCGGCAGGTAACGTTATTTACCGGTACGAACGGGTAGGGACCAGTCGGCTCGCATGTCTCGACTACGAGGAGGTGGTCCTGGTGTCGACCCAGCTACCGACGGGTATGGAACACCATCCGGACATTCTGGCCCTGCGTGAGCACGCCGAGCGCGTGACGTCCACCCCGGTCGGCCAGGGCGCCGAGGCGCTGGCGATCATGTCCGGTCTGTTCCTCGCGATCTCGCCGTGGGTCGTCGGCTTCAGTGCCTTCGTCGGCCTGACGATCAGCAACCTGGTGCTCGGCGTCGCCTACGCCGGGCTGATGGCCGGCTACGGCTCGGCCTTCGAGCGCACCCACGCCCGTGCCTGGGCCTGCCTGGGCATCGGCGCATGGACGATCATCGCGCCGTGGGCGGTCAACGGAGGCGCCCACATCCGCCGCACCATCCTGACCAACGTGATCACCGGCGGAGTGATGGTCTGCCTGGCCCTGGCCGCGGCCGGAATGGCCTTCGCAGGCCTGACCGGACGGCGTCGTAGTACCTGACCAGTCGTCAATCGGCGCTACCAGCAAGGATGCCCGCCCCGGTCCGCCGGGGCGGGCATCGACGTGTCCCGGCCGACAACACCGGGTGACGCGCCGGCCAACCGGCGGTTCGGGGTCGGTCACAACCGCCTCCGTGACGGCGCGACCGGGCCGGACCCCCGCCTACCCTGGACGGTCCGAGGGTGTGCGAACCGGGGGGCCGACTGGTGGACGGGGAACGGGAGTTGCGGCTGCTGCGCGGCCAGGTCGAGATCGCCCGCGAACGGGTGGCCCGGTTCGGCGAGGACCGGCTGCCCGAACTGGTGGACCGACTGGACCGGCTCGGTGCGGCGCTCATCGGCGACCGGGCCGCGAGCACCGAACTGCACGCCGTCCTCGCCGCGGGCGTGGACGCCGCCCGCCGCCTGGTCCGCACCCGGCCCGACCAGCTGCCGGCCCTGGCCGCCGCGCTGTACCGGCAGTCCCTCGCCCTCGGCATCGACGGGCGCCGCACCGAGGCGCAGCCGCCCGCCCGCGAGGCGGTCGACCACTACCGGACACTGGCCGCCGAGAACCGCGCCGACTTCGCCGGCCCGTACGCCACCGCCCTGGAGAACCTCGCCAACCAGCTCTCCGGACCCGCCACCAGGCCCGAGGCGATCGACGCCGTGCGCGCCGCCCTGGTGCTGCGCCGCGCACTGCTCGCCGAACGGCCAGAACCCCGGCAGTCGCTCGCCCTCGCCTCCGCCCTCGCCGACCTCGGCCTGCTGCTCGGCGAGGCCGGGCGGCACGCCGAGGCCGTCGACGCCGCCCGCGAGGCGGTCCGGCACTACGCCGCGCACGGCGGCGGGCAGGGCACCGACCAGGTTGCGTACTGGGCGGCGCTGCTCAGCCTGGTCGAGCAACTGGAACACACCGGCGCGCGGCACGAGGCCGACGTCCGGCTCGCCGAGATCGCCGCCGCCCACCGCCGGGTGACCGACGACAACCCGGCACTCGCCGCCCACCTGGACGGCCTGCTGCGCACCCACGGCTACCGGATCGCCCCCGACGGGCGCCCGCAGCCGACCGCTCCCGGCGAGGACGGCGACGGGCTCGGCGACGTGGCGCGGATCGGGGAGCTGACCCGGAGGGGACACGCGCTGGCCGAGCGGGGCGAGCTGCCGGGCGCGGTGGCGGCGTTCCAGCTGGCCGTGGAGCTGGCCCGGCGGCTGCCGCCGACGCCGGCCCGGCACCGGCTGGTCCTGGCGGCGGCGCTCAACGACCTCGGCCTGGCGCTCGGTTGGGCCGACCGACCGGGCGAGGCGGCGCAGGTGCTGGCCGAGGCGGTCGGCCTGAACCGCCGCCTGCTGCCGGAGTACGACACCCAGGTGCGACCGCTGCTCGCGGGCAGCCTGGACGCGCTGGGCACCCGCTTCGCCGCGGCCGGCCGGCACCCCGACGCGCTGGCGGTGACGCGGGAGGCCGTCGAGCTGCTGCAGCCGGCCGCCGACCGGCCCGAGGCGGACGCGGTGCAGCGCGACGCCGCCGGGCTCGAACTGGCCCGGATCCTCAACAACCTGAGCATCCGCCAGGCCGATCGGGGGTACCACGAGGAGGCCCGGGACGCCTCCCGCCAGGCGGTCGCCCGGTATCGCGCGATCCGGGCCCGGGACGAGGAGTACCTGTCCGGGCTGGTGCACGCGCTCGCCAACCTGGCCCTGCGGGAGGCCAGGCTGGAGCACACCGAGCCGGTCCCGGCGCTGGTGCGCGAGGTGGCGGAGCTGGTCGACCGTCCGGTGCGCTTCCCGCCCGGGTCGGGGCGCGCCGCGCTCGCCGAGTCGCTCGACTGGCTGGCCTGGTACCTGCGCGGGCACCGCGAGCGGGGCGCCGCCCGGCTCGCCAAGCGGGCCGCCGCCGACCTGCGGAAGCGGTGACGGCGCGCGGCGGACTCCTGGCGGACCGTCAGTCCCGGGCGTGCTGCGAGCGGGACTCCTGGCGGACCGTCAGTCCCGGGCGCGCTGCGGGCGGGTCATCCGCAGCACGTCCAGCGCCTCGTCCAGCTGCGTCTCGGTGAGCAGGCCGCGCTCCAGGTAGCCGCGCTCCAGCACCACCTGGCGGATGGTCTTGCGCTCGGCCAGCGACTGCTTGGCGACCTTGGCGGCCTCCTCGTAGCCGATGTACCGGTTGAGCGGGGTGACCACGGACGGGGAGGACTCGGCGTACTCGCGGGCCCGCTCGACGTTGGCGGTGAGCCCGGCGACCGCGCGGTCGGCCAGCAGGCGGGCGGAGTTGGCGAGCAGCCGGATCGACTCCAGCACGTTGCGGGCGATCACCGGGAGCATCACGTTCAGCTCGAAGTTGCCGCTCGCGCCGGCCACCGTGACGGTGGCGTCGTTGCCGATCACCTGGGCGGCGACCATCAGCACCACCTCGGGCAGCACCGGGTTGACCTTGCCCGGCATGATCGAGGAACCCGGCTGCAGGTCCGGCAGGTTGAGCTCGGCCAGGCCGGTGCGCGGGCCGGAGCCCATCCACCGCAGATCGTTCGCGATCTTGGTGAACCCGACCGCCACGGTGCGCAGTTGGCCGCTCAGCTCGACCAGGCCGTCCCGCGCGCCCTGCGCCTCGAAGTGGTTGCGGGCCTCGGAGAGCGCCAGCCCGGTGGCCCGGCCGACCTCGGCGATCACCGCCGGCGCGAAGCCCGGCGGGGTGTTGATGCCGGTGCCCACCGCCGTTCCGCCGAGCGGGAGTTCGGAGACCCGGGGGAGCGTCGCGTACAGCCGCTCCACGCCCAGGCGGACCTGCGCCGCGTAGCCGCCGAACTCCTGGCCCAGGGTCACCGGGGTGGCGTCCATCAGGTGGGTGCGGCCGGACTTCACCACCGCGGCGAACTCCTCGGACTTCTCCTCCAGCGCCCGGGCCAGGTGCTCCAGGGCGGGGATCAGGTCGTGGGTGACCGCGGCCGTCGCGGCGATGTGGATCGAGGACGGGAAGACGTCGTTGGACGACTGGCTGGCGTTCACCTGGTCGTTGGGGTGCACCGGGCGGCCCAGCTTCTCGCTCGCCAGGGTCGCGATCACCTCGTTGGCGTTCATGTTGGACGAGGTGCCCGAGCCGGTCTGGAAGACGTCGATCGGGAAGTGCTCGTCCCAGCGGCCCTCGGCCACTTCTTCGGCCGCCGCCCGGATCGCCGCCGCGACCGGCTCGTCCAGCACGCCGAGATCCGCGTTGACCGTCGCGGCGGCCGCCTTGATCCTGGCCAGGGCCGCGATGTGCGCGCGCTCCAGCCGCTGCCCGGAGACCGGGAAGTTCTCGATCGCGCGCTGGGTCTGCGCCTGCCACTTGGCCGCCGCCGGTACCCGGACCTCGCCCATCGAGTCGTGCTCGATCCGCCAGCTCTGTTCGTCCGCCATGGTTGGGACACCTCCTGGACGGCTCAGCCTTCCACGGGCGCCCGGCATTCCCGCTGCGCCGCGGACGCGTGTCGGCCGGTCCCGCCCGGGCGGCGGTGGGGGAGGATGGCGGTATGACCGATGACCCGGCGGGCGCGTCGGCCGCCCGCTTCCAGGAGATCGCCGAGGAGCTCGCCCCGCACGGGGTCAGCCGCGGCCAGATGTTCGGCATGCCGTGCCTGAAGGACCCGCGCGGCAAGGCCTTCGCCGGACTGCACCAGGGCACCCTGGTCTGCCGGCTCGGCCGGGACAGCTCGGCGATGGCCGAGGCCCTCCACCTGCCGGGCGCCCACCTGTTCGATCCGATGGGCGGCCGGCCGATGAAGGACTGGGTGTGCGTCCCCGCCGACGCCGCCGGCCACTGGGACAACTTCGCCGAGGCGGCCCGCAGCGCCCCGCGCTGACGGGCCGCCCCGGTACGTCAGCCGTGGTACGAGGCCACGATCTTGGTGAAGGCGTACGCGGACTGGCTGATCCCGCTGCAGCTGTCGCCCGCCGAGGTGCCGGAGGGGCAGGCCCGGTCGCGGTTGACCGACCAGAAGGTGAAGCGGGCCAGGTGGTGCGACTTGGCGTAGTTCAGCATGGTGGTGAAGTCGGTGGTGGTCACCGTCTCGTCGGACTCGTCGGTCTTGCCGTTCATCGAGGAGATGCCGATGTGCCTGTACGCGGTCGCCGAGTCGTAGCCGTAGGCGCTCGCCACCGCGTTCTTCAGGCCGTCGGCCGCCTTGGTGGAGACCGAGCCCATCGAGCCGCTGTGGCCGCCGAAGTCGAACGGCATGATGGTCCAGCCGTCCACCGCGGCGCCGGTGGTCGCACCCCGCTTGATCAGGTCCAGGCCGTCGGAGTCCGGGCCCGTGGTGGTGGTGCCGAGGGTGACGTACACCTTGATGCCGGGGTTGTTGGCCTTGATCGTCTTCAGCGCGCTGATCTCCCGCTGGCGCGCCGTCGAGCTGGCCACCTCGGTGTTCTCGATGTCGATGTCGATCGCCTTCAACTTGTAGGCGTCGATGACCTTCTGGTACGCCCCGGCCAGGGCCGAGGCCGAACTGCACTTCTCGCCGAGCTTGTTGCCGCTCCAGCCGCCGAACGAGACGACCACGTCGCCGCCGGCGTTGCGGATCGCGTTGATGGTTCTCTGGTCGCTGCCGCCGGTGAGCGCCCGGGAGCCGTCCCACTTCGGGTTGCAGCCGCCGTCGGAGAGCATGAACGCCAGCGTGAACTGGGTGGCGCCGGTCGCCTGCATCACCTGGACCGGGTTCTGCGGGCTGCCCCAACCCAGGTACTCGTACGGGGCGTTGAGGCCGACCGGGTCGGGGGAGGCGGCCTGCCCGGCGGGGGCCAGGGCGAAGGCGCCGGCGGTCAGCGCGGCGGTGGCGGCGAGGGCGAGGAGCGAACGGGTGCGGGCGTGCTTGGCCATGGGTCACCGGTTCCGTGGGGGAGGGGAAGAAGGTGATGGGGGATTAGGAAACCTTCCTAACTGGCAGGGTTTCAGGACGGCCTGTCCCCGTCAAGAGCGTGGGCGCGGAGCGGCATACTCGTCCCTCGAGGTACGTCCCCGAACCCTCCGAGGAGTCCGCCCATGGCCGCCAGTGCATCCGCCGGCCCCACCCGCCCCGACCCGCTCGACCTGCTCGGCGTCGCCGAGCTGCTCACCGACGAGGAGCGGCTGATCCGCGACACCGTGCGCGCCTTCACCGAGCGCCACATCCGCCCCCACCTCGCCGAGTGGTTCGAGCACGGCACCGTCCCGCTGCGCGAACTCGCTCCGGAACTGGGCAAGTTGGGAGTCCTCGGCATGCACCTCGACGGCTACGGCTGCACCGGCTCGACCGCCACCGAGTACGGCGTCGCCTGCATGGAGCTGGAGGCCGCCGACTCCGGCCTGCGCAGCTTCGTGTCGGTCCAGGGCTCGCTCGCCATGCGCTCCATCCACGCCTTCGGCTCCGAGGAGCAGAAGCTCCAGTGGCTGCCCGAGATGGCGGCCGGCCGCGCCATCGGCTGCTTCGGCCTGACCGAGCCGGAGGTCGGCTCCGACCCCGCCGCGATGCGGACCCGGGCCCGCCGTGACGGGGACGACTGGGTGCTGAACGGCTCCAAGCTGTGGATCACCAACGGCTCCGAGGCCGACGTCGCCGTGGTCTGGGCCGCCACCGACGAAGGCGTGCGCGGCTTCCTCGTTCCGCGCGGCACCCCCGGCTTCACCGCCCGCGACATCCCCGGCAAGCTCTCCCTGCGCGCCTCCGTCACCAGCGAACTCGCCTTCGACGACGTCCGGTTGCCCGCCGACGCGCTCCTCCCCGGGGCCCGCGGACTGCGCGCCCCGCTCTCCTCCCTCGGCGAGGCCCGCTACGGCATCCTCTGGGGCACCGTCGGCGCCGCCCGCGACTGCTACCAGGCCGCCCTCGACTACGCCCGCACCCGCACCCAGTTCGACCGCCCGATCGCCGGCTTCCAGCTCACCCAGCAGAAACTGGTCGAGATGGCCCTCGAACTCGAGAAGGCCTACCTGGTCGCCGTCCGCATCGGCCGCCTCAAGGACGAAGGCAGGGCCGCCCCCGCCCACATCTCCTTCGGCAAGCTCAACAACGTCCGCACCGCCCTGGAGATCGCCCGCAGCGCCCGCACCATCCTCGGCGCCAACGGCGTCACCACCGCCTACCCCGTGCTGCGCCACGCCAACAACCTCGAGTCCGTCCTCACCTACGAGGGCACCTCCGAGATCCACACCCTCGTCCTCGGCGAAGCCATCACCGGCGAGGCCGCCTACCGCTGACGTCCCGCCGGCCGGTGCCGCGCCGAACGGCTTGGCGAATCCTTTACCTGCTGATGCGATGTCAAATCAGGCGAAGGATCGACAAAACCGGCGCGGCCCGGCAACGTCACAGTCGATCAGACTCGCACGTGCGCGAACGGCATGGCAGGCTGCTCCCCGCTCGGGGGGGCTTGGAGCCGTCCTGGGCTGCACTTTTCACCCCAGACGAGGACTCAAAGACCATGACCAGACCGATATCGGTCACCCCGGGCCGGCGGTGGCTGGCCGGGGCGGTGACGACGGCGCTCGCCGCCGCGTCGCTCACCGCCTTCACCGCCGCCGCACACGCCGCTCCCACCGCGCCCGCCGCACCGGCCAAGGCCAAGCCGCTGACGTCGGATCAGGCCTCCGTCCAGGCCCGCCGTACCGGCAAGGCCGTGTCCGTCGACGCGGCGACCACCGCGACCGACGAGCTGACCGCCAACGCCGAC